>DASTOV010000066.1:0-2385 GCA_035720125.1 Sphingomicrobium sp.
CGTTTCATGCCCAGCATCACCCCACCCCAACCCCTCCCCATCGAGGGGAGGGGCCAATGGCCGCAATGGGTCGAAAGCGGACATCCGCACATCGAATAGGCCTGTCATCCAGGCAGATTGCGTGGAATGAGAGGGCTGGCGGGGCTGGAAAAGGGCGATTCTTCGAGGGGAGGAAGCGGTTGCGTAAACTTGTCTGCAGCCTGGCCGTGGCGGTACCATTGACCTGTCTGGCGATGGCCGGCGATGCCCTGGTCGCTGCCCAGGCCCCCGAAATAAGAAAGCCAGTCACCGTCCCGACCACGACGATGCCGCCGCTGCCGCCCGCGGTGATCGACAATGCGCTTGCGATCGGCGGACAGGAAGTCGACGCCCGCAAGGTCCGCACACGCATGACCGTCGACGTGCATGTCAACGGCCGCGGGCCCTATCGCTTCCTGGTCGACAGCGGCGCCGACAGCTCGGTCGTCGGCCTGAAGATCGCGCGCGAATTGCAGCTGCCGCTCGGCACGCCGGCGATCCTCCATGCCACGACCGCCAGCGCCCGCGTGGATCGGGTCCTGGTCGACGAACTGCAGCTTGGATCGAGCCTGATCCATAACCTGGAGCTTCCCGCACTTTCGGAACGGGACATGGGCGGCGAAGGGATCATCGGCATCGACGCGCTGGTCGAGCAGCGGCTGATGATGGATTTCGAAAAGCGCGTGATCAAGGCCGAAGATGCGCGGCAGCCCGCGCAACTGCTGGACGGCGAGATTGTGGTCAAGGCACGACGCCAGCGCGGCCAACTGATCCTGACCCAGGTCAAGGCCGTCGGCCTGGACGTCGAGGCGGTGGTCGATACGGGGACCGAGATCACGATCGGCAATCGCGCATTGCGCGACAAGCTGATCCGCGGGAATCGGGATAAGTTCGTGACGGTCGCCGCGACCGGTGTCACGGGCGTTACCGTCGAACTGCAACTGGCGCGCATCGGCGAGATCCAGCTGGGTTCGGTGACGCTGCGGAACGTTCCCATCGCATTCGAGGATGTGCCGCCATTCGAAGTGTTCGGCCTGTCCAAGCAGCCCGCCCTGCTGCTCGGCACCGACCTGCTGGAGACGTTTCGCCGGGTGTCGCTCGACTTTCGGTCGCGCAAGGTCCGCTTCCAGCTGAGGAAATGCGGGTCCACCAGCGTTGTGATCAGTACCGCCCCATCGAGCATTACGCGCCTGTCGTCGGGCAACATCAGGGAAGTGTGCAAAAGATAGTTGCGATTTCCTCGTGCCTCGGTGTATTATGTATGCAATACGCTATGAGGAGGCTGTTCATGTCGATCCGTATTGCATCGCTTGCCGCCGCAGGCCTGCTGGCCAGCGCCTGCCACGTGGGCGCGGATGCCGAGGAGCGCGATCCGGGACCCGAAGTTTCAAGAACCTACCAGGTCGGCGCATTCGACAAGGTGGAGGTTGCCGGACCATATGACGTCCATGTGGTGACCGGCGGCCAGCATGGCGTGACCGCCAAGGGCGGCGAGAAGCTGCTTGCCGAAACCGAGGTGGTGGTCGAGGGCAATACGCTGAAGATCAAGCCGAAGAAGAAGAAGGGCATCCGCTGGAACTGGAGCAACGGCAAGGCCGTGTTCACGGTCAACGCCGCGATGCTGCACGGCGCCTCGATCGCCGGTTCCGGCGACGTCAGGGTCGACAAGGTCTCCGGGGATTTCGAGGGCGAAGTGGCGGGATCAGGCGACCTCAGGGTCGCACAGATCGCGGGCGGCCGCGTCAAGTTCGACGTGGCGGGATCGGGCGAGGTGGAAGCCGCGGGCAAGGCCGACACGGTCGCCGTCTCGATCGCGGGATCGGGCGACATCGACGTAGGCGGGCTGGCCAGCCGGACGGCCGATGTATCGATCGCCGGATCGGGCAGCGTCCGTGCCAATGCCAGCGAGAGCGCCAATGTCTCGATCATGGGCTCCGGCGACGTCGACATCAGCGGCGGAGCCAAGTGCAAGGTTTCGAAAGCGGGATCGGGGAACGTCCGCTGCGGCTAGCGACGCGCGCACCCGCTTTGACGGTTCGTTAACCATGTGAAGCGAGGATGGGCGGATGATCGATCGCTTGCCTATCCTCGCGCTGCTTGTGCTGGCCAGCCTGCCGGTTGCCGCGGCAACACCTGCAACGCAGCGCAACTATTCCGTCAACGGGTTCGACAGGATCAGGATCGACGGCCCATATCGGGTCGATTTGCGGACCAATGTCGCCCCTTACGCCCGCGCCAGCGGCACGCCCGCCTCGCTCGACGGCGTCTCGATCAAGGTCGAGGGCCGAACCTTGGTCGTTCGCTCCGGAGGAGGCGGCTGGGGCGGATACCCGGGGGAGGGGCGCGGACCGGTGACCATCGAACTCG
>DASTOV010000067.1:0-8193 GCA_035720125.1 Sphingomicrobium sp.
CGAAGCGGTCACGGAGTAATCAGTGATGGCCAAGATCAAGATCACCCAGACCGGATCGCCGATCCGCCGTCACAAGACCCAGCGGGCGACCCTTGTCGGCCTGGGCCTCAACAAGATGCATCGCACGGTTGAGGTCGAGGCGACGCCGGAAGTGCTCGGCCAGGTGCGCAAGGTCGCGCACCTCGTAAGGGTCGAAGACTAATCCATTGAGTATCGGACCGGACGGCATTGCTGTCCGGCCCGTGCGCGACAAAAGCGAAAGCGAGTGCAAGACATGACCATCAAGATCAACGAACTCCGCGACAATCCTGGCGCCCGCAAGGGCCGGGTCCGCGTTGGCCGCGGCATCGGTTCGGGCCTCGGCAAGACCGGCGGCCGCGGCCAGAAGGGCCAGAAGAGCCGCTCCGGCGTCTCGATCAAGGGCTTCGAGGGCGGGCAGATGCCGCTCCACATGCGGCTGCCGAAGCGCGGCTTTAACAACATCTTCGCCAAGGATTATGCCGAGGTGAACCTGGGCGCGGTCCAGAAGCTGATCGACGCCGGCAAGATCGACGCCAAGAAGCTGCTCGACCATGACGCGCTGAAGGCTGCGGGCCTGGCGCGCGGCGGCAAGGACGGCGTCCGCCTGCTCGGCAAGGGCGAGTTCAAGGCCAAGGCGAGCTTCAAGGTCGCCGGCGTGTCCAAGGGCGCGCTGGAGGCGGTCGAGAAGGCCGGTGGCAGCGTCGAGGTCATCGAGAAGAAGGACCCCGCCGCGCTGGCCGCTGCCAAGAAGGGCAAGACCCGCGAGGCGCGGCTCGCTGCCAAGGCCGAGAAGAAGGCTTAACGGCATTCATCGCAAGGGGGCTTCGCAACGGCCTTCCAGTGACTATATCGGGCGGCGGGGGGCTCCAGGCCCGTCGCCGCCTGAATTTTTCTAGGGAACATCGATGGCATCCGCAGCCGAACAACTGGCCGCCAATATTTCGCTTTCGACCTTCGCCAAGGCGACCGAGCTCAAGAAGCGGCTCTGGTTCACGCTTGGAGCGCTGGTCCTGTTCCGGCTGCTGTCGTTCGTTCCCATCCCGGGCATCGATCCGCGCGCGCTGGCCACCCTGTTCCAGACGCAGCAGGGCGGCGTTCTCGACTTCTTCAACACCTTCTCGGGCGGAAGCCTGGAGCGCATGTCGATCATTGCGCTCGGCGTCATGCCCTACATTACCGCTTCGATCGTCGTTCAGCTGGCCGCCTCGCTCTACGAGCCGTGGAAGGCGCTGAAGAAGGAAGGCGAGACTGGGCGCAAGCGGCTCAACCAATATACCCGCTACCTGACCGTTGCGCTGACGACCGTGCAGGGCTGGTTCATCGCGGTCGGCCTTGAAGGGCTGGCGGCGACCCAGGGGATCGGCGCGGTGGTCGAACCGGGGCTGCTGTTCCGGGTCGCCGCGACCGTCAGCCTGGTCGGCGGAACCTTGTTCCTGATGTGGGTCGGCGAGCAGATCACCAGTCGCGGCATCGGCAATGGCGTGTCGCTGATCATCATGGCCGGCATCGTCGCCTCGATGCCGCGGACCCTGGCGCAGTTGTTCGAAGGCGGCCGCACCGGCACGATGGACCCGATCGTGGTGTTCGGCATCATCATCGCCGTCGTCCTGCTGGTCCTGTTCATCTGCTTCATGGAACGAGCCCAGCGTCGCGTCCTGATCCAGTATCCGAAGCGCCAGACCGCGCGCGGCGTGATGCAGCAGGAGCGCAGCCACCTGCCGCTCAAGCTCAACACCGCCGGCGTCATCCCTCCGATCTTCGCCTCGTCGTTGCTGCTGATGCCGCTGACGGTGCTGCAATTCAGCGGCGCCAACGCCGCGACGGCAGACAGCGCGTCGGGGGACCTGCTGATTACCATCAGCACCTATCTGCAACATGGTGCGCCGCTCTACCTTGCCCTTTATGCGGCCGGCATCATCTTCTTCTGCTTCTTCTACACGGCGGTGCAGTTCAATCCGGAAGAAACGGCCGAGAATCTGAAGCGCCATGGCGGCTTCATCCCCGGCATCCGCCCGGGCAAGGCGACCGAGCAATATTTCGACTATTTGCTGAACCGCATCACCGTGATCGGTGCCTCCTACCTGGTGCTGATCTGCCTGATCCCGGAAATCGCGCTGAGCCAGGCGGGCATCGCTTTCTACCTTGGCGGCACCAGCCTGCTGATCGTGGTCAACGTGACCATGGACACCGTCAGCCAGATCCAGAGCCACTTGATCGCGCACCAATATGGCGATTTGATCAAGAAGGCGAAGTTGAAGGGCGGACGCCGCCGCTAGGGCCGGCAAGTCGCTGCAGGGGAGAATTCAACAGGTGGACATCATCCTGCTGGGCCCGCCGGGGGCGGGCAAGGGAACCCAGGCCAAAAGGCTTGAGCAAACGCGCGGCATGGTCCAGATATCCACGGGCGATATGCTTCGCGAAGCCGTCGCCAAGGGTACGCCCACCGGCCTCAAGGCCAAGGCCGTCATGGAGGCCGGCGAACTGGTTTCCGACGCGATTGTCTCGGCCCTGATCGGCGAACGGCTGGATTGCGACGCCGGGCGCGGCGCGATCTACGACGGCTTCCCCCGGACCAAGCACCAGGCAGAGGCCCTGGAGATTCTGCTGGCCGAGCGGGGCCGCAAGCTCGACCATGTGATCGAGCTCGTCGTGGAAGAAGAGGCGCTGGTCGAACGCATCACCGGCCGCTTCACCTGCTGCACCTGCGGCGCCGGCTATCACGACAAGTTCCACCTGCCGAAGGTGGCCGGGACCTGCGACGTCTGCGGCGGCAAGGAATTCAAGCGCCGGCCCGACGACAATGAACAGACCGTTCGCACGCGGATGGCCGAATATCGCGCCAAGACCGCGCCGATCCTGCCTTTCTACGAAGATAAGGGCCTGGTTCGGCGGGTCGACGGCATGGCCAGCGTCGAAGATGTCGCCAAGGCGATCGACGCCATTCTCGACAGCGAGGCAAAAAGCAGTTAGTTGAACGTTCAATCAACCAGGAGACCCGGCATGCGCGCGATTCCGTTGATTGTCCTTTCGATGATGGCCACGCCCGCGGCTGGCGCCGTCGTCAGCGCCGGCGACCATGGGTTCGAAGTCCAGAACAGCGTCAACCTGGTGGTGCCGCAGGCCCAGGCCTATGCCGCCTTTGGCCAGGTCGGCCAGTGGTGGAACAACCAACATACCTACTCCGGCGACGGGAAGCGGATGTCGCTTCAGCTTCGGCCCGGGGGTTGTTTCTGCGAACCGCTCGATAATGGCGGCGGCATCGAGCATATGCGCGTGACCTTCGTCCAGCCAGGCGAGCGGATCGTAATGACCGGGAGCCTCGGGCCGCTGCTATATGAGGCCACCACTGGCGTCATGGACGTCAAGGTCGAGCGGATCGCGGGCGGATCGCGCGTCACGATGAACTATCGCGCGGCAGGATTTGCCAAGGGCGGCGCGGCGGCGATGGCGCCGCTGGTCGACCAGGTCCTGGCCGACCAGCTCAAGCGCTATCGGGTCTTTGCGGCGGCAGCGCCAAAGCCGGACATGCTCAAGCCCTGATCCCCAGGGCCTAACGCTCAGGCCTTGACCAGCGTCACCGTCCGCCAGGCGGGAGTGTCGATGGTCGGCATATGATCCTCGTAAGCGACCTCGCGCCAGCGCTCGCTCGAGCGCAAGTCGGGCATCGACACGTCACCGTCGACTTCGGCGATCACCTCGGTCAGCTCGATCCTGTCGGCGATCGGTTCGAACAGCTCGAAGATCGCTGCGCCTCCGATCACCGAGATGGGCGTATCGCCCGCGGCCGCGATCGCGCTGTCGACATCATGGACCACGTCGACTCCTTCAACGCGCCAGTCAGGATCGCGGGTCATGACGATGTGGCGGCGGCCCGGCAGGATTCCGGGCAGGCTGTCGAAGGTCTTCCGGCCCATGATCATCGCGCTGCCCATGGTCAGTTGCTTGAACCGCCTGAGGTCGCCCGGAATATGCCAGGGAAGGCTGTTGTCCTTGCCGATCACGCCGTTGATGGCGCGCGCGAGGACGATGGTGATGGGCGGGCGGGCCATGGCTGCAAGCTTGCCTCAAGGGCGCGGCTTTGCAAAGCCATGACTCGATGACTTGGCTACATTTATCGGCGGCGCTGGCAGCGCTGCTTGCCTCTTCGGCGTCGGCCGAAACGGTCCAGCTGCGCGCTGGGCACTTGATCGATCCCGGCACGGGATCAGTGACCCACGACCGCGAGCTGATCCTCACCGATGGCAAGATTGTCAGCGATCGGCCGTGGCAGGGCGTCCGCGCCGATGGCAAGCTGATCGACTGGTCGGGCAAATGGGTCCTGCCCGGCCTGATCGATCTCCATACCCATGTTGCGGACGGAATCGGCCAGACCAACGATCCTGCAGAGCCGCTCAAGCATCGGGAGGCGGCGACCATCCTCAAGGGCGCGGAGATGGCGCGCATCACGCTGCACGCCGGCGTCACCACGGTGCGTGATGTCGGCGTCTACCGCGGGCTCACCGACGTGGCGCTGCGCGATGCGATTGCCGCCGGCCAGGTCGAAGGGCCGCGCATGTTCGTTTCTGGCGGCTATGTCACCACGCCCGGGGGCGGCGGGGCGGTAACCGGCGCGCCGGCGGGAACCATCATCGGCCCCGAATTCCGCATCGGTGAGGCCGGCACCCCCGAGGAGGCTCGGGCGCGGGTCAGGTCCATTCTCGGCGGCGGAGCAGACTTCATCAAGCTGATCGCAACCGGCGCGGTGCTCGCCATCGGCAGCGAGCCAGGCGCGCTCGAGCTGACTCCGGAAATGCTCCAGGCGGCCTGCGACGAGGCGCGCTCCCTTGGAAAATATTGCATCGCCCACGCCCACGGCGCCGAAGGCATCAAGGCGGCGATCCGCGCCGGCGCTCGGACGATCGAGCATGCTTCGCTGGTCGACGAGGAAGGCCTCATGCTGGCGAAGCAGAACGGCACCTGGCTGGTCATGGACATCTACAATGGCGACTGGATCGACGAAGTTGGGACCCGCGATGGTTGGCCCGCCGAATATCTGAAGAAGAACCGTGATACGACCGATATGCAGCGTCAGGGCTTCGCCAGGGCAGTGAAGCTCGGTGTGCCGGTCGCTTACGGCACCGACGCCGGCGTCTATCCGCACGGCCTCAACGCCCGGCAGCTGGAATATATGGTTCGCTTCGGCATGACGCCGATGCAGGCATTGGCCAGCGCCACCAGCGAGGCGGCAAAGGCCCTGGGCCGCGAAGAACTGGGGTCGGTGCGGCCCGGCCGCGTCGCCGACCTGGTCGCCGTGGCGGCAGACCCGCTGCAGGACGTGTCCATCCTCCGATGCATCGATGGGGTCGTCCAGGCTGGACGGCTCGTACGACGTGACGATTCGGCAGCGCGCTGCGACCGGCCGGGCAAGCCATGACCGGTGCTCAACAGAGTCTGATTGACGAGGTTCGCGCCTGGTTCGGCGACCGCGCCGCAGTGACCGATGCCGACGTGATCGAGCCGTGGCTCACTGATTGGCGGGGCCGGTGGCACGGCAAGGCGGCGGCAATCCTCCAGCCGCAAACGACCGAAGAGGTCTCCTTGATGGTCGCGAAGGCCGCCGATCTCGGCGTCGCGCTCGTGCCCCAGGGCGGCAATACGTCGATGGTCGGCGGCGCGACTCCGCCCGAGGATGGTTCGGCACTGATCCTGTCGCTCAGACGGTTGAACCGGATCCGTCGGATTGACTGCGGTTCCATGCGCGTCGTCGCCGAGGCCGGAGTCGTGCTGCAGGCGCTGCATGAGGCCGTCGCCGAACAGGGACTGCGATTTCCCCTGACCCTTGGCGCGAAGGGCAGCGCGACCGTCGGCGGGCTGATCTCGACTAATGCCGGCGGGACGCAGGTGCTGCGCTTCGGGACGATGCGTGGGCTGGTCGATGGGCTGGAGGCGGTGCTGCCCGACGGGACGATCCATGACGGCCTGTCCGGTCTCAAGAAGGACAACCGCGGCTATAGTCTCGATCAATTGCTGATCGGCGCCGAGGGGACGCTCGGCGTTGTCACGGCCGCAAGACTCAAGCTGTTCCCGGCGATCCATTCGCGGGCAGTCGCATGGCTTGGCCTGGATAGCCCGCAGGCGGCGCTCGACACGCTTCGCAGGCTGCAGGCAGGAACCGACCGGATCGAGGGCTTCGAGATCTTGCCCGAAGAATCGCTGAACGCCGTACTTGGCCATGTTCCAGGCACACGGGCGCCCCTGGCCGGCGAGCACCCCTGGCATGGGCTGGTCGAGGCGACCGCCGAAGCTGCGGACCTCGAGCAGCCGGCGGATTTGCTGGCGCGGCTCATTGCGCCCTTGCTTGGACAGGGGCTGGTCGCGGACGCGGCCATTTCGGCCAGCGAGGCGCAGTGCGAAGCCTTCTGGCGCATCCGCGACAGCCTTTCGGAGGCCGAGCGGGCGGCATTCGGTCCGGCGACGCAGCACGACATCTCTGTCCCTGTAGACGACATGCCGCGCTTCATGGCCGAGGCAGCGAGCGAGGTGGAGCGCGCGTTTCCGGGAACCAGCGCCTCGGGCTTCGGTCACCTTGGCGACGGCAACATCCACTTTCATGTCCGTGCCGGGGCGCGTGGCGGAACGGATTGGCTGCAGCGGGAGGGGCCTGCGGTTTCGCGTCTGATCAACGACCTGGTGACCGCTGCCGGCGGTTCCATTTCCGCCGAGCATGGCATCGGCCAGATGAAACGGAACGACCTCGCGCGGCTGGCGCCGGCGCGGGTTCGGATGCTGCAGGCGATCAAATCAGCATTGGACCCGAAGGGGCTGATGAACCCGGGCAAGCTTGTCTAACGGTTGAAGGGATTTTTCGTGCGCGATGCTTCGGAATGCCGGATAGCGGTGATCGGCCTTGGCTATGTCGGCCTTCCCCTCGCGGTTGAATTCGGCAAGCAGCGCGACATCGTCGGCTTCGACATCGATCCCGCGCGCATTGGCGAGCTCCGCTCGGGTCTCGACAAGACGCTCGAGGTCGATACCGACGAACTGGCTAAGGCCAAGGGCCTTGGCTTCACCTGCGACCCTGACGAGCTTGCCGAGTGCAATTTCTACATCGTCACGGTTCCGACGCCGATCGACCAGCATCGTCAGCCCGATCTTGGACCCCTGACCAGGGCGACCGAAACGGTTGGCAAGCTGCTAAGTGTCGGCGACATCGTCGTATTTGAATCGACGGTCTATCCCGGGGCCACGGAGGAGGTCTGCGTTCCCATCCTCGAACGGGAATCCGGCCTGAAGTTCAACCGCGACTTCCATTGTGGCTACAGCCCGGAACGGATCAATCCAGGCGACAGACAGCACCGCTTGCCCGCAATCCGAAAAGTGACGTCCGGATCCACGCCGGAGGCGGCCGAGGTGATCGACGCGATTTACGCATCGATCGTTACCGCAGGAACATTCAAGGCCGCATCGATTCGCGTCGCGGAAGCGGCCAAGGTCATCGAAAATACCCAGCGCGACCTCAACATCGCCCTCGTCAACGAACTCGCGATCATCTTCAACAGGATGGAGATCGACACCGGCGCGGTGCTCGAGGCGGCGGCGACCAAGTGGAATTTCCTGCCGTTCCGGCCAGGCCTCGTCGGCGGCCACTGCATCGGGGTCGACCCCTATTACCTGACCCACAAGGCCCAGGCGATCGGCTACCATCCCGAGATCATCCTGGCCGGGCGCCGGCTGAACGACAGCATGGGCGCCTATGTCGCGGGACAAATGGTGAAGGCCATGCTGCGGCGGAAGTTGCAGGTGAACGGCTCACGGGTCCTGGTCATGGGTCTGACGTTCAAGGAGAATTGCCCGGATCTAAGGAACAGCCGGGTCGTCGACATGATCAACGAGCTGCGCCAATATGGCGCCGAGGTCGACGTGACCGATCCCTGGGCCGATCCGACGCAGGCAATGAATGAATATGGCCTGGAGCTGGTCGAACCGTCGGTCGCCGGCTCCTATGACGGTATCATTCTTGCCGTTCCGCACGACATTTTCCGGGAGTTGGGGGCCCAGGCGGTACGAAACTACGGCCGTTCCGGGGCTATATTCTACGACCTGAAATCGGTCTTTCCAGCCGAGGATTCCGATTGCCGGCTTTGATGGCGGTCGCTCCGCGCTTCCTGTCGCCCATGCCGGGGTTTACCCCGA
>DASTOV010000068.1:0-14672 GCA_035720125.1 Sphingomicrobium sp.
TCGACTGCCATTCCATGCCCAATCGGCGCGGACAGGCCGAAATCGTGATCGGCGACCGGCACGGCACCAGTGCCGCCAGCTGGTTTAGCGCCGAGGCAGCGCGGATCGTCCGCGCAAATGGTTTCAAGGTCGCCCTTAATGAACCATATGCCGGGGGAGCCATCGTCGCGCGTCATGGACGTCCAGCCGTTGGAATCCACGCAATCCAGGTGGAAATCGACCGATCCACCTATTTGGCCAATGACGGGCGCACCGCGGGCGTTGGTCTCGACCGGATAGCGGGGTTGCTGGAGGTGCTGGCTGTCGGCCTGGGGGAATTGCTGCTTTCGCGTGGCGTCAAAGAGGCCGCGGAATAGTCCAGTAAGCAGCCAGGCCGGGCGGCGGACAAACTAACCGTTCCGAAAAAATCGGCCGCCCGAAAAGCCCGGGCGGCCGGAAGTCAGGGAGGAACGCACCCGATGGTGCGCTGCGCCATCGGGAGTTTTCCACCCGATGGTGCGAGCCGCACGACTTCACTGAAGGGGAAGCAGATGAAATCGGCGCGGCGTGACCCCGATGTAGGGCCGCGTTGCGCCGATTCAATGACGGCGCGGACCAATCCGCCGCGCGATTTGCACGCGCCGCCCGTCCGGGATCGCGCTGCTCGCTAGTCTGGGGGACTAGCTACGCTGCGCGATGCCGAGCGTGCATCGGCTCACGCTTCGGCCGTTGCCGGCTGTCGCAGATTGGCCGGGCCGGTTCCCTGCTGCACCTGGCGAGAGAAGATCTCGCGGATCACCGAAAGCGAGAAAAGATGCGCCATGATCAGGGGCAAGGCGCCGTTCTGGTTGAGCTTGCGCAACTCATCACCGCGCAGGTTGCGGATCTTTTCCTCGTCGATCATCTGGAATCCGCGATAGACGAAGGGCTGCTCGGCACCCTCTGGCTGAATGGCGACTTCACCGTCCATCAACAGGCCCGACTGCTGCAGCTCCGTCATGAAGGCCTGCGTGCGCTGACCGGCCTGCTCGAACTGCTCGCAGAACTGAAGGATTGCCTTTGTCGCCTCCGACGGCTCGTCGCCGGCGAACAGCGGCTCGCCTTCCTCAAATTCGCCAACCGCCCCGGACGTGGGGTCGAAGCACAGCGAAAGCTCGTCGCTGTCCTCGCGCAGCCTGGCCAGCATGAAGGGGAAACGGCGAAGATAGGCCGGGACGTAGAAATTGCTCTCGCGCGCGACACCTGCATCGTCGAAGAAGGCATTGGTGCCCTCATGCAGGCCCATCAGCACGATCGGCACCGGGGAGTCGCCGGCAGAAAAGACGATCGGATAATGCCGCTGAACCATGGCAAATTCATCGACCGTTACCGGAATGGCATGTGCGGATGCGACCCGGTCAAGGCCACTCAGGCGGCGCACTTTGTAGGCGCCGTGCACATTGCGGTTGAGGGGCTCCAGGGCCTGGTAGAGAAGCGGCAACATGTTCGGCGCTTGGCTCGCCATTGACTTACTCCAGAAATGGGGCGGGCTGGCGCGACATTGCCCGTATCGCCGGCCTGCTGGGATTTGCGCGGCTGGCTCTAGTGGCTGGTCTCACCAAGTGCAAGGCGTTTAGGACAACCGCTTTTTCGCTCGCACCGGCCCTTCCGGGCAGTTCATATTGCATTCAACGCTTGCCGCTAGACCGGCTTGCCGCAATGGTTCTCCGGAAATGACGCTGTTTGCCTTCCTGGGCTTGATCCCAACGCTGTTCGGCATGGCGGTGCAAAGCTCGTCACAGCCGCAGGTTGTGCGCCGCGTCGTCGTCCAGGATGAACTCATCATCAGCATCCCGGTCCGGCCAAGGCCCAGGCGCACCCAGAACATCGAATGGAAGGAAGAAAAGGGCCCGAAATGCGTGCGGGCGGAACGGATTGCCGGCGCCATGCTGTCCGGGCCATCGTCGATCGACTTCGTGCTTCGAGATCGCAGCCGGGTGCGAGCCGTGATGGATGACGAATGTCCGGCCCTGGATTTCTATGGCGGTTTTTACCTGCACCCGAACGATGAGCGGATTTGCGCCAAGCGTGAAGCCATTCGACGAAGGGATGGCGGCAGCTGCCGGATTGAGCGTTTTCGATTGCTGGTGCCACAGCTCAGGCAAGCCAAGAAATAGCGCGCGCCTTGACATTTTGCCCTTCGAACCTGTAGCGCGCCAGCGGCGCGACGCATGAACGGCGACGCGCCTTCCTTTTATCTGGACTATTCAATGCCTTTTGCCGATCTCGGCCTTTCCGACCAATTGCTGCGCGCTGTCACCGACAGCGGCTATGACGTGCCAACCCCAATCCAGAAGGGTGCCATCCCGTCCGTCCTGATGGGCAAGGACCTGATCGGCATCGCCCAGACCGGGACCGGCAAGACCGCCAGCTTCGTCCTGCCGATGATCGACATCCTCGCCGAAGGCCGGAGCCGCGCCCGCATGCCGCGCTCGCTGATCCTCGAGCCGACGCGCGAACTGGCCGCGCAGGTCGCCGAGAATTTCGAGAAGTATGGCAAATATCACAAGCTCTCGATGGCCCTGCTGATCGGCGGAGTGCAGATGGGAGACCAGGTCAAGGCGCTGGAGAAGGGCGTGGACGTGCTGATCGCCACGCCCGGCCGGCTGATGGACCTGTTCGGCCGCGGCAAGATCATGCTCAACGACTGCAACCTCCTGGTGATCGACGAGGCAGACCGCATGCTCGACATGGGGTTCATCCCCGACATCGAGGAGATCTGCACCAAGCTGCCAAAGCAGCGACAGACGCTGCTGTTCTCCGCGACCATGCCGCCGCCGATCAAGAAGCTGGCCGACAAGTTCCTGGTGGAGCCCAAGACCATAGAGGTCGCGCGGCCGGCGACCGCCAACGTCAATATCGATCAGCGGCTGCAGATCGTCCGGTCGGACAAGAAACGCGACGCGCTGCGCGGCATCCTGCGCGGCGAGGAATTCAAGAACGCGATCATCTTCTGCAACAAGAAAACGACTGTCCGCGAGCTGTACACCAGCCTCAAGCGCTCCGGCTTCGCCGTCGGTCAGATCCAGGGAGACATGGACCAGAGCGATCGTATCGCCGAGTTCGACCGGTTCAAGAAGGACGAGATCACCATCCTCGTCGCGTCCGACGTCGCGGCCCGCGGGCTCGACGTGAAGGGGGTCAGCCATGTCGTCAATTTCGACGTGCCGTGGCAGCCCGATGATTATATCCACCGCATCGGCCGGACCGGTCGCGCCGGCGCCAAGGGTATCGCGATCACGCTGGCGACCCGGGACGATGTGGAAGCGATCGGCTCGATCGAAAAGTTGACCGGGCATAAGCTGCATCGCATCGACGCAGATGAGCCGAAGCAAGAGGCCCAAATGCCTGCCGAGGCCAGGGAGCCGGCAAGGGATGGCGGAAGCCGCCGTCGTCGGAAGTCCGACGTATCACGCAGCGTGCGCGAAGCACCGGCAATTCCGCTCGAACCCCGCATTGCGGAAGATGCCAAGCATAGCTGGAACGGTCCAGTGCCCGGCTTCCTCTCGTTTAGCGCATTATAGCGCTCAACTTCGGAGGCCTCCTTCAATTCAGCGCGGCCTGAGATAGCGCTCGCGAAATGCCTTGGCGTGGGCTGTAAGCCGGCCCTCGTTGATGGCTTGGCGCAGGCCCTGCATCAACCGCTGGTAAAAGGTCAGATTGTGCTCGGTCATCAGCATCGCGCCAAGGATCTCGCCTGACCGGACCAGGTGATGGACATAGGCTCGGCTGTACGTCGCGCAGGTTGGGCAGGCGCAATCAGCGTCGAGCGGCTCCCGGTCGTCCGCGAAACGTGCGTTGCGGATGTTGATCGGTCCGTCCGACGTGAATGCCTGGCCGGTCCGCCCCGAGCGTGTCGGCAGAACGCAGTCGAACATGTCGATGCCGCGTTCCACCGCACCGACGATGTCATCGGGCTTGCCGACCCCCATCAGGTAACGCGGCTTGTCGGCCGGCAGCTGGCCTGGCGCAAAATCCAGCACGCCGAACATGGCCTCCTGCCCCTCGCCCACCGCCAGGCCGCCGACGGCATAGCCGTCGAAGCCGATATCGATGAGGGAGTCGGCCGATGCCTTGCGCAACCCTTCGTCCAGTGCGCCCTGCTGGATGCCGAACTGTGCCGCGCGCTCGGAATGCTCGCCCCCCGCAAGGAAGGCCTCGCGCGATCGTCGGGCCCAGCGCATCGACCGCTCCATGGCCTCGACCTGAACCTCTGGGCTTGAAGTGGTCGGCACCAGCTCGTCGAACGCCATGACGATGTCGCTATCCAGCAGCCGCTGGATTTCGGTCGAGCGCTCGGGGGTCAGCAGATGCTTCGCGCCATCGAGGTGGGACTTGAAGGCGACGCCTTCCTCGGATCGCTTGGCAAGCTCGGCGAGGCTCATCACCTGGTAGCCGCCACTATCGGTCAGGATCGGCCGTTCCCATCTCATGAATCCGTGCAGTCCGCCCAGCTTCGCCACCCGCTCCGGCCCGGGCCGCAGCATCAGATGATAGGTGTTGCCGAGAATGATGTCGGCGCCCGTCGCCCGGACGCTTTCCGGCTTCATTGCCTTGACGGTGGCGGCTGTGCCGACCGGCATGAAGGCGGGCGTGCGGATTTCCCCGCGCTGCATGGTGATGACACCGGTACGGGCGGCGCCATCGACGGCGTGGATTTCGAACTGAAAGCGGGACATTGGCCGCGCTCCCTAGCGGGTCACGACACTCGCCGCTACAGCGCAAACCATGATCGAGCCCTGGGTCTATGCCGCGCTGACCGCGACTGCCGTACTGACGGGCTTCATCGATGCGATCGCCGGTGGCGGCGGCCTGATCATGATCCCAGGCCTGCTGGCAGCAGGCGTTCCGCCGATCAGTGCGCTGGCGACCAACAAGCTGCAGTCGATGTTCGGCACCGCCACAGCCTGCTCCAACTATGCCCGCAAGGGCCTGGTCGATTGGCGTGCCAACTTGCTGACGATCACCCTGGTTTTTGCAGGTGCAAGCGTCGGGGTAATCGTCGTGCAGGCGATCGACACCAGGGCCCTGTCGCTGATCATCCCGCTGCTGCTGATGGCGTTGGCGATCTATTTCATCCTCAGCCCGCGCATGAGTGACGAGGATGCGCACCAGCGGATCAGTGCCAGGGCCTATGCGCCGGTCGGAGCGGCCATCGGCGCTTATGACGGCTTCTTCGGCCCCGGCACCGGCAGCTTCTTTACCGCGACGCTTGTCGGGCTGCGCGGGCACGGCCTGACCCGCGCGACGGCGCTGACCAAGCTGTTCAACCTTACCAGCAATATCGCCTCCGTCCTGTTCTTCGCGATCGGCGGCAAGATGTTCTGGCTGCTGGGATTCTGCATGGCTGGTGGAGCCATGCTGGGCGGCTGGATCGGCAGCCACACGGCAATTCGCTTCGGGGCTCAGGTCATTCGGCCATTTCTGGTGATCCTCTCGCTCGGCCTGTCCGCGCGAGTATTGTGGACTTATTTCGCGGCCTGACTCCCGCCGCAATCTTTGCCTAGGCGGCCAGCCTATGACCAAGCCGCTTAACAGCCAGTCGCCATTTGCGTTCATTGTCGGCGCGCCGCGTTGCGGCACCACCACCTTGGCGAGCTTCCTGCAACAGCACCCCGATGTCTGCTTCTCCGCGGTCAAGGAACCGCATTTCTTCTCGCGCGACGAAGTCGCCGCCACGCCTGACGACCAGCTGCAGCAGGTGGTGGCTGAGGAATATTGGCGGCGCTTCTACGGCCATTGCGCGGGTGAGCCGAAAATCTACGCCGAAGGTTCGGTGACCTATCTGTACGTCCCGGAGCGGATGGCGCCGATCCTGAAGCTCTGGCCCAACGCCAAGTTCGTCATCGCACTGCGTGACCCTTTGTCGATGCTGCCGTCGCTCCATGCTCGCCTGCTGGTTACCGGGGACGAAACGATCCGCGATTTTCCCAAGGCCTGGGCGATGATCTCCGAACGCGCCCAGGGCAGGTCGCTTCCCAAGCGCGCGGTCGACCCGCGCTGGCTACGCTATGATTGGGCCGGCCAGCTCGGCCAGAATGTCGAGCGCTTCATCACGGCTGTCGGACGCGACCGCTGCCACATCGTGCTGTTCGATGACCTGACGAATGACCCGAAAGGCACCTATCACGAACTGTGCCGCTTCCTTGGAATCGAGCCGTGGGATGGCACCGATTTCGAGCCGCAGCGGATCAACAAGACGATCCGCATCGGCTGGCTCCAGCGGCTGCTCAAGCGTCCGCCCAAGGCGATCCGCACCGCGCTTGCCGGTGAACAGTTCCACAAGCGGGAGAAGAAGGTCGGCACCAGGGAAAGCCCGGCCCTGGCCGCCATCTTTCGCGTCCGCAAAAGGCTGCTCGAATGGAACAAGGTGCCGGCCAAGCGCCAGCCGCTTGATCCACACTTGCGCCAGCAAATTATCGATCGCCTTCGCGACGATGTGATCCTGCTGTCCAAGGTGATCGACCGCGACTTGAGCCACTGGCTGGGTGGCGTGCCTGAGGCCAGGCCAGAAAAATCAACCGCGGCCTAATCCGGCAGCAATAGGCTGGAATCGCCATAGCTGTAGAAGCGGTAGCCCTGCTCGATCGCATGGGCATAGGCCGACTTCATGACGTCGAGCCCCATCATCGCCGAAACCAGCATGAACAGGGTCGAACGCGGCAGGTGGAAATTGGTCATCAGGCCATCGACGGCCTTGAACCGATAGCCGGGTGTGATGAAGATCGCGGTGTCGCCGTCAAATGGGTGGATGCGGCCCTCGTCATCGGCGGCGCTTTCGATCAGGCGGAGTGAGGTCGTACCGACCGCAATCAACCGGCCGCCTGCAGCTCGGGCAGCATTCAGCCGGTCGGCGGTTCCAGGCTCGATCCGTCCCCATTCGCTGTGCATTTTGTGCAGCGCGGTTTCTTCGACCTTGACCGGCAGGAACGTCCCTGCGCCAACGTGCAACGTCAGCGTCTCGCGATAAACGCCGCGCTCGTCGAGCAAGGAAATCAGTCGGTCGGTAAAGTGCAGCGCCGCCGTCGGCGCGGCCACCGCCCCCGACGCTCGCGCGAACATGGTCTGATAGTCGTCCCGGTCTGCATCATCGGTCCTGCGCTTGCCGGCGATATAGGGCGGAAGCGGCATTTGTCCCGCGCGTTCCAGCAGGACTTCGACCGGCTCATCCCCGTGGAAATGCAGCAGGATCGCCCCTTCATCGTCTCGCGCGACCGCGCTGGCCTTCACGCCAGAGCCGAACTCGATCACATCGCCGTCGCGCACCCGCTTGGCGTTGCGGACGAAGGCCCACCACCCTCGCAAGGATTCGCGCTTGTGAAGCGTGGCGCCTACCCGCGCCTCACCGCGTTTTCCCTCGAGCTGGGCCGGGATCACACGCGTATCGTTGAACACCAGCATGTCGCCGGCCTTGAGGAGCTGGGGCAGGTCCAGCACCTGGCGATCCGTCAGCCGGTTACCTTCAACGAGCAGCATGCGCGCCGCATCGCGCGGGCGCGCGGGGCGAAGGGCGATGCGGTCGGGCGGAAGGTCGAAGTCGAAAAGATCGACGCGCATTACTGGGGAGTCGGAGCCTCTTGCGGCGGCGCTTCCGGCGCAGGTTCAGCAGGCGGCGGTTCTGCCGGTGCTTGCGCCTCCGGAGCGGGCGCCTCAGGCGGCTGGGCATCCGCGGCTGGTGAGGCTGGAGGCTGTTCGGCCGGAGAAGCGGCTTCCGCCGTGGCGGGATCGGACGATGTCGTTGGAGCCTCATCGGCAGGGCCGGCTGTCGACCCTGCTGGAGCAGCTGCCGCGCCAGCTGCCGGCGCTGTCTCGACTGGAGCTGCCGCAACCACCGGCGGCGCGGGAAGCGGCCCGCCAATCGTCGCGCGGACGATCTTGGTCGGCTGGGCCGGCGGCTCGCCGACGGCTATCCCATCGACCGCGCCCATGCCCTCGATCACACGGCCGAATGCGCTGTACTTGTGGTCCAGCAGGAAGCGCGGCGCCAGCATGATGAAGAACTGGCTGTTCGCGCTGTTGACGTCCTCCGCGCGCGCCATGGAGGTCACCCCGCGGACGTGCGGCAGGTCGTTGAACTCGGCCGGAACGTCGGGCAGGCGCGAACCGCCTTCCCCCGTGCCCATCGGGTCGCCTCCCTGGGCCATGAATCCCGGAATCACGCGATGGAAGGTAAGGCCGTCGTAGAATCCGGCCACGGTCAGTTGCTGGATGCGATGGACATGTTGCGGAGCAATGTCGGGACGCAGCTGGACAATCACTTTGCCGCCGTTGGACAGTTCGAGCGTCCAGCGATTGGCCGGATCCGCCGCGACCTCGGCCGGTGCGACCATCGATATGGGTGGCTTCACGGGCTCGGGAGCGGGCTTCGCCGCGATCAGGGCAAAGGCGAGAAAAGGCAACGCAACCAAACGCTTATTCATCGTCACACTCCCACCCCATTTGGTGGCGCCGGCCTATCGCAGCAGCGCTGCTGATGCCAGTGCTATTTCAGTTTCTTGGCCACGTCGGCCGCGACTGCCGGCGTCACAAACTTGTCGATCGCGCCGCCATAGCGCGCAATTTCTTTCACCAGCCTTGACGCGATCGGCTGCAGCGACACGTCGGCCATCAGGAAGACCGTCTCGATCCGGTCGTTGAGCTGCTGGTTCATGCCCGCCATCTGATATTCATATTCGAAGTCGGCGACCGCGCGCAGTCCGCGCAGGATCAGGCCCGCGCCCTGCGCCTCGGCGAAATCCATCAGCAGCGAATCAAACACAACGACTGAGACGCCGGTGATGTCGGCGACCTCGCGGTGGACCATCGCCACCCGCTCTTCGACCGAGAACATCGGCTCCTTTGCCGGGTTGGTGGTCACGCCGATGACCAGCCGGTCGACCAGGTGCGCGCCCCGGCGGATGATGTCGAGGTGGCCAAGCGTGATCGGGTCGAACGTGCCCGGATAAACGCCGACTCTTTCCCTTCCTGCCATCAACGGTCCCTTTCCTGCACATATCGGGCGACGGCGCGAAGCAGGTCCGCCTCCGTGCCGTGATCATCAATATGCTCGATCGCCTGATCGATCAGATAGGCACATTGCTGACGGGCTCGTTCCTCACCCAGCAGCGATACGAACGTCGCCTTGCCTGCACCCGCATCCTTGCGCAGCCGCTTGCCCGCCACGGCTTCGTCGCCGGCGTGATCGAGCAGGTCGTCCGCAATCTGGAAGGCAAGTCCGATATCACGGGCGAATCCGCGGTAGGGGGTCCGCGCCTCCGGCGGCAGCCTCCCCATGATGCAGGCTGCTTCAACCGCAAACTCGATCAGCGCGCCCGTTTTCAGTTGTTGAAGCCTGGTGATGGAACCAATGTCGAGCGCCTGGCCCTCGGCAACAAGGTCGAGCATTTGCCCACCTGCCATGCCGTGGGGCCCGGAGGCGCGGGCCATTTCCAGCACCAGCTCGGCGCGAACGAACGGATCCTCATGCGTTGCCGGGTCGGAGATGATTTCGAACGCCAGGTCGTGGAAGCAGTCGCCCGCCAGGACCGCCGTGGATTCATCGAACGCACGGTGCACTGTCGGCTTGCCCCGACGAAGGTCGTCATCGTCCATGCAGGGCAGGTCGTCGTGGATCAGCGAATAGACGTGGATTGCCTCGATCGCGGCTCCGGCCCGGATCAGCCGGTCTTCGCCAAGCCCGAACAGCCTGCCGGTCGCATAGGTCAGCAGGGGCCGAAGCCGCTTGCCCCCGCCAAGGCCGGCGTGCCGCATCGCCTCGAACAGGCGGTCGCGTCCGTCCCCCGGTCCGATGAGATAGTTGGAAAAGACCGCCTCGACCTTGGCGGCAACATGATTGGCTTCGGCAAGAAGCTCTTCGTCAGTCACGCCGCTCTCAAGCAGCACCGGACGGCCCGGAATCGAACGGTTTTGTGCCCTGCGGCTGACCGTCCGGACCCAACGCAATCTGCTCGATACGGGCCTGGGCTGCCTTGAGCCGCGCCTCGCAATGCCGCTTCAAACGGTCGCCGCGCTGATAAAGCTCGATCGATTCATCAAGCGGCGCCTGGCCCTGCTCTAGGCTGCGCACAATCTGCTCGAGCTCGGCCAGCGCCGCCTCGAAGCTCATCTTTTCGATGTCGCCCTGATCCATCGCTCAACCCTTGGCCCCTGGCCGATGTGGAATCAACGGTTGATCAGCGCTTGAACGGATCCTTGATGCCCGGGACGATCTCGTCCGACGCTAGTTCTCCGCTGTCCCCTGCGTCGGCAGCGGCCAGTGCCGCCTCGGCTTCACGGACATGGGCTTCGCGTTCCGCGCGCAGCTGCTCGATCAGCGCCTCGCGATCGCTGTCGAGCCGCGTATCAGGCGCCGCCTGGGTGCCGGCCGCCTTCTGCGCCTTCGCAACGGCGGCATCCAGCTCGCGCTGGCTGGTGAGCCCCAGGGTCACCGGATCCTTCGGCTGGATATTGGCCATGTTCCAGTGGGTCCGCTCGCGGATCGCGGCGATGGTCGTCCGGGTGGTGCCGATCAGCTTCGAAATCTGGCCGTCCGACACTTCGGGATGGTTGCGGATGATCCAGGCGATGCCGTCCGGCTTGTCCTGCCGCTTGCTGACCGGTGTATAACGCGGCCCCTTGGTGCGCGTGACCGCGTCAGGGGCCCTGTGCATTTGCAGGACGTAGTCCGGGTCGGCCTGGCCCTTTTCGATTTCCTCATGGGTCAGCTCGCCCGAACGGATCGGGTCGCGCCCGGTCAGCTTGGTCGCGGCCGTATCGTCGGCGATCGCCTGCACTTCGAGCACATGCAGGCCGCAAAATTCGGCGATCTGCGAAAAGCTCAGCGAGCTGTTGTCGACCAGCCAGGCAGCGGTCGCATGGGGCATGAGCGGCTGGGCCATGCATTCGTCTCCTAGAAACAATAAGGGCCGCCCCTTCCCGGAGCGGCCGATGATTGCCAGCGCCTGTAGTCCCGTGGCGCTTTCAGGGCAAGCAGAGTCTGGCGCCAGTCAGTCGTCCAGCCCCACATGTCCGTCCATCGTCATGATCCGCTCCATCCAGCGGACGATCTCGGGATAGGCCTCCAGGTCGAAATCGGCCTCATCGGCAAGATGCGTGTAGGCGAACAGGCAAATGTCGGCGAGGCTGAACTGGTCGGCAACGAACCACTTCCGCTCCGCCAGGTGCTTGTCCATCAGGTCGAGCGCGTGGAGCCCATTCTCTCGCTTGACGGTCAACTGGATACGCTGCGCATCGGCCAAGGCCTCGATCCCGACGAACCGCTTCCAGAAGCGCAGCGTCGCGATGTTGGGTTCGTGGCTATATTGCTCCCAGAACATCCAGCGCAGCATGTCTGCCTGGTCGAAATGTCCGTCGGGGATCAGCTTGGTGCCATTGGCGAGATAATAGCAGATGGCATTGCTCTCGCTGAGGAAACGGTCGCCGTCCTGCAAAACGGGAATGCGCCCGTTGGCACTGACGTCGCGCAGATATTCCGGCGTCCGCGTCTCTCCCTTCATGATGTCGTAGGAGCGCCGCTCGAGCTCGATGCCGGCATGCGCTGCCGTTAGCCGGACTTTATAGCAGTTTCCCGAAGGCGCATATTCGTGAAGGATGAGCCCGCTCATTGGCCAATCCCTAGCACGATCTTGCCGACATGGTCACCCGACTCCATGCGGGCGTGGGCGGCCGCGGCCTGCTCGATCGGAAAGCTCATGTCCATGACGGGCTTCAGCCGATTGCCCTCGACATAGGGCCAGACGGTCTGGGCGATCTCGTCGCGGACCATGGTCTTGAAGGCGAGGTCGCGGGCGCGGAGCGTCGATCCGGTCAACGTCAGCCGCCGGCGCATGATGTCGACGATCGAGACTTCCGCCGTGGCACCGCGCTGGAACGCGATCGAGACGTGGCGCCCGTCCTCGGCCAGGCAGGCGAGGTTCTTCGGAACATAGTCCCCGCCGACCATATCGAGCACCACCGCCACGCCTGTGCCTTCCGTCCAGCGCTGGACCGCGTCAACAAAGTCGGTGGCCGCATAATTGATGGCATGAGCGGCCCCCAGTTCGATTGCCGCGGCGCATTTCTCGTCGCTGCCGCAGGTCACGATGACCTCCAGCCCGAACAAGGCGCCGAGCTTGATCGCCATGGTGCCGATCCCGCTGGTCCCGCCATGAACCAGCACCGTGTCGCCCTCCGCGGCAAAGCCTCGCTCGAACAGGTTGATCCAGACGGTGAACAGGGTCTCGGGCATGGCCGCGGCCTCGGTCATGCGGAGCACCTCCGGCACCGGCAGGCAGGTCCCTGCCGGCGCGACGCAATATTCGGCATAGCCGCCGCCTGCCACCAATGCGCAAACCTTGCTGCCGATGAGGTGCGTGGTACCCTGCCCTGCCGCGACCACCGTCCCGGCAATTTCCAGGCCCGGAATATCACTGGCGTCGGGCGGTGGCGGGTACAGCCCCTTGCGCTGCAGCACATCCGGCCGGTTCACTCCGGCCGCAGCCACCTTGACCAGCACTTCCCCCTTGCCGGCCTTGGGGGTAGGCCGTGAAGCGAGCCGCAGCTCCTTGTCCGCGATCTCCACGACCCGCATCACATCCGGGATGATTTCACTCATCAACGCCCCCGTTCCGTCCAGCGCGCGACTTATTGACTTGGGAGCTTCATGGGTCAACGCTGTCGACCATGGACGAGGATGACTTCTTTTCCAGCCGGCCACAGGATCCGCTGACCTTGCTTGGCAAGCAGGACCTTGGCCCACTGTCGATCGACGAGCTGCAGGAACGCATTGCCGCCCTCAAGGCGGAAATTGCACGCGTCGAACAGCATATGGTCGACGCCACCCGCCACCGCAGCGCCGCGGACGAGCTGTTCAAGAAGTGATGAACCGCCCGCCTTTGCCCTTGATTGCCTGAGCGAACAGGCCAACATTGGGAATCGAGCCCACCGGCTCCCCCGGTGGGCATGGAGTATCCGAATGCCCAGTTTCGCTCGCGAACTTGAAACAACCCTGCACAATGCGCTCGGAGAGGCGTCGAAGCGGCGCCACGAATATGCGACGCTGGAGCATCTGCTGATCGCACTCATCGACGACACTCATGCCAGCCAGGTGATGACGGCCTGCGGCGTCAACCGCGACGAATTGAAGGCGACCGTCAAGCAGTATCTCGACAGCGAGCTGGGCGCGCTCGTCGCCGACAGCGCGACCGACCCGACCCCGACCAGCGGCTTCCAGCGTGTGGTGCAGCGGGCGATCCTCCACGTCCAATCGTCGGGCCGCGACGAGGTGACTGGTGCCAATGTGCTGGTCGCCCTGTTCTCCGAGCGCGAAAGCTATGCCGTCTATTTCCTGCAGCAGCAGGACATGAGCCGCCTCGACGCGGTGACCTACATCAGCCACGGCGTCGGCAAGGGCGAGGTCTCGTCCGAACCCAGCCCGCCCCAGGGCACCGAAGAAAAGACCGAAAGCAAGGGCGACAAGAAGGAAAGCGCCCTTCAGCAGTTCACTATCAACCTCAACGACAAGGCAAAGGCCGGCAAGGTCGACCCGCTGATCGGCCGTATGCCGGAGGTCGACCGGACGGTGCAGATCCTCTGCCGCCGGTCGAAGAACAACCCGCTCTATGTCGGCGATCCCGGCGTCGGGAAGACCGCGATCGCGGAAGGGCTTGCCCGCAAGATCGTCGAGGGTGACGTCCCCGACGTCCTCAAGGAGGCCGTCATCTATGCGCTCGACATGGGCGCGCTGCTGGCCGGCACCCGCTACCGCGGCGATTTCGAGGAGCGGCTGAAATCGGTTGTTTCGGAGCTGGAGAAGATGGAGCACGCGATCCTGTTCATCGATGAGATCCATACGGTGATCGGCGCGGGCGCGACGTCTGGCGGCGCAATGGATGCCTCGAACCTGTTGAAGCCTGCTCTCTCTTCGGGCGCGATCCGCTGCATCGGCTCGACCACCTACAAGGAATTCCGCAATCATTTCGAAAAGGACCGCGCCCTGTTGCGCCGGTTCCAGAAGATCGACGTCAACGAGCCGACCGTCGAGGACACGATCAAGATCATCGCCGGCCTGCGCAGCTCGTTCGAGCAGCACCACGGCGTCCGCTACACGCCCGACGCGATCAAATCGGCGGTCGAGCTCAGCGCCCGTTACATTCATGACCGCAAGCTGCCCGACAAGGCGATCGACGTGATCGACGAGGTCGGCGCGATGCAGATGCTGGTACCGCCAAGCCGCCGCAAGAAGACCATCACCGTCAAGGAGATCGAGGCGGTCGTGGCAACCATGGCCCGCATCCCGCCCAAATCGGTCTCGTCCGACGACAAGCGCGTGCTGGAGACGCTGGAAGCGGACCTGAAGCGCGTCGTATTCGGCCAGGACATGGCAATCGAGAAGCTCGCCTCGGCAATCAAGCTAAGCCGCGCGGGCCTTCGCGATCCTGACAAGCCGATCGGCAATTATCTGTTCAGCGGCCCGACCGGCGTCGGCAAGACCGAGGTCGCGCGCCAGCTCGCCTCGATCATGGGTATCCCGCTGCAGCGGTTCGACATGTCCGAATATATGGAGCGCCACTCGGTCAGCCGGCTGATCGGCGCGCCACCGGGCTATGTGGGCTACGACCAGGGCGGCCTGTTGACCGACGCGGTCGACCAGCATCCGCATTCGGTGCTGCTGCTCG
>DASTOV010000069.1:0-3734 GCA_035720125.1 Sphingomicrobium sp.
CGCGGTCGGCACCTATCGCCGACACCAACGGGTCCAGCGCGCGGCCTAGCGCGCATCGGCGACCCGCACTAAGGATCGCCGCCGTGCCGAACGCCGACCCATTATCCCATGCCATCCTCGACGCCATTGACGAGCCGGCGCTGATCGTCGGCGGCCGCATGGTCCTGGCGGCCAATCAAGCGGCGAAGAAGCTGCTCGGCACCGCAATCGAGGACCGTGACCTGCGATTCGCCATTCGCCACCCCCTGGCGCTCGACACGATCCTGGCGGGGCAGCCGGCGGACCTGGAGCTGATCGGAATCGGTTCGGCCGAGCGGCCCTGGAATCTCAGCGTCCGGGCCGTTCCGGGCGGTGGAACGCTTGTCCGGCTGTCCGATCGCTCGGCATTGCGGGCGGCAGAGCGCATGCGGACCGATTTCGTCGCCAATGCCAGCCACGAGCTCAGGACGCCGCTGGCCACGATCATCGGCTATGCCGAAACATTGTGCGAAGATGGGCCCGTCGACGACGAGACACGCGGCAGGTTCGGCGCCACGATCGAGACGGAAGCCCGGCGCATGCTGCGGATTGTCGAAGATCTGATGAGCCTGTCGCGTATCGAAGCAGATCGCTATCGCATGCCCGACGAGAATGTCGACATCGGCGAGGTGGCACGCATCGCAATTGAGCAATTGACCGCCATATCCGAACGCCGCGGGTGTCGTATCGAAACGGAGATCGATGACAATGTCCCCATCCTGAAGGGCGATTTCGGACAATTGCTCCAGCTGGCAGACAATTTGATCGGCAATGCGATCCGCTACGGCTGCAACGAGAAAAACTGCGGAGTTGAAGTTCGCATCGCTGTCGATGGCCATCGCATCCTGTTTTCGGTCAGGGACCGGGGAGAAGGCATCGCAGCCGAGCATTTGCCCAGGCTGACCGAGCGATTCTATCGGATCGATTCGGCAAGGAGCCGTGAGTCCGGCGGAACAGGACTGGGGCTTGCCATCGTCAAGCATATTGTCGAGCGACATCGTGGCGAGTTGCGGATCGATTCGACTCCGGGGCATGGAACCGAAGTCACGGTGGCCCTACCAGGCATCTGAATTCAATGGCGACTGTCACGAAACTGTAACAGAGCTGTCACAGGGACGCGTCGATCGTGGCGCTAGAGCGCCATTAACGTCGGCAAGAGACGGACCCCAAGGGAGTTTGGCGATGAAAAAGATGCTGGTTGCGCTGCCGCTGGTAGCACTGATTGCGGCTTGCGGTGACACTGGCGGAACGGGCGACTCGCCCGCCCAGTTGAAAATCGTCGGCTCTTCGACCGTCTATCCGTTTACGACTGCGGTGGCCGAAGCCTTCCAGCGCGCCAATCCTGGCTCCAGCGTGATCGTCGAATCCACCGGCACCGGTGCGGGAATCAAGCTGTTCTGCGAAGGTGTCGGCGGTCAGACACCGGACATGGTCAATGCATCTCGCCAGATGAAGGCGAGCGAGTATGAAGCTTGCTCGCAGAACGGCGCCAAGAACGTCATCGAACTCCCGATCGGCATCGACGGCCTGACGCTGATCCAGGCAAGGGAGCAGCAGCCGCTGAACCTGACGGTGGACCAGATCTACGCGGCCCTTGCCGCCAATCCGTTCAACAAGGGAGCCAATACCGCCCAGACCTGGAAGGACATCGATCCGTCCTTGCCTGCGACCAAGATCCGTGTGCTGGGCCCGCCGCCAACGTCGGGGACGCGCGACAGCCTGGCAGAATTGATCCTCGCGAAGGGTTGCGAAAGCGATCCCGCGATGAAGGAACTCAAAAGCACCGACGAGGACAAGCACAAGGAAGTATGCACCAAGATCCGAGAGGATGGCGCATATGTCGAGGCGGGTGAGAACGACAATCTCCTCGTTCAGAAAGTATCTGCCGACCCCGGCGCTCTTGGCGTGCTCGGATACAGCTTCCTGGAAGAAAATGCCGACCGCGTTTCCGCGGTATCCATCGCGGGAATTGCCCCGACGGAACAAAGCATCAGCGATCTCTCCTATCCGGGCAGCCGCAAGCTTTTTCTCTATGTGAAGGGGGAACATATTGCCGCCAAGCCGTCGATCAAGCAGTTCATCGAGGCCTATTCGAAGGCCTGGGGCAAGGGTGGGCCGCTTGAGAAGCGCGGCCTCGTCCCGTTGCACGATGCGGACGCCCAGGCGGCCACGGCCCAGGCGACGGCTCTCTCGCCGCTCGATCCGGCAAGCCTGAAATAATCGGGGCGACGAGCGCCATGACACTTTCCATTGCGCTCGTCGCGGTCCTGTTGGTGGCCGCCGTGGCCGGTTTCTTTGCCCGACATCGGGCGGGGAACCTGCGCGGGGCCGGCATTCGACTGAACAGCCTCCCGAATTATCACGGCCTGTATGTTGCCCTCTGGGCGGCGTTGCCTGCCCTGTTCTTCCTGGCCGTCTGGTCGCCAATTCAGACCAGCCTGATCGAGCAATCGGTCCTGTCCACTCCGGTCGGGCAGACGCTTCCCGAGTTCGATCTGGTGCGCGACGCGATCCTGTCAGAAGCGAGGGAAATAGCGGCCGGTGACCGCGAGGTGGGGTTCAATCCACAATCCGCCGAGCTCGCGCCGGTTTACGCGGCCGCAACCAGCCGCAATGCGGCGATGGGCGGAGGCATTGCCCTAGTCATTGCGCAGCTTGGGGCCTTCCTGTCCATGCGACGCATCAACGTCGATTTCCGCGCCAGAAGCGGGGTCGAGCGGTGGGCGATGGGACTGCTTATTTCTGCCTCGCTGATCGCAATCCTGACCACGCTGGGTATCGTCCTGTCCCTTCTGTTCGAATCCCTGCGATTCTTCGAGATGGTCTCGCCCGTCGAATTTCTGTTCGGCACGACGTGGAGCCCGCAGACGGCCATCCGGGCAGATCAGGTCGGGTCGTCCGGAGCCTTCGGATCGATACCCTTGTTCTGGGGAACGGCATTCATCGGCGCGATCATCGCCATGATCGTCGCCATCCCGCTGGGACTGATGAGCGCGATCTTCCTCACCCAATATTCGCCGCCGAAATTGCGCTCCTGGCTGAAGCCCCTGCTGGAGATCCTCGCCGGCGTTCCGACCGTCGTTTACGGCTATTTCGCCGCGCTGACGGTGGCTCCGGTCATCCGCGATTTCGGCATTGCGATCGGGATCACCTCCGCTTCGAGCGAGAGCGCACTTGCCGCGGGCCTCGTGATGGGCATCATGATCATCCCGTTCGTCAGCTCGATGGCCGACGACAGCATTGCGGCAGTGCCGCAGGCGATGCGCGACGGCAGCCTTGCGCTGGGCGCAACCAAGTCTGAAACCATCAAGAAGGTGCTGCTGCCCGCTGCCCTGCCAGGTGTCGTCGGCGGCGTGCTGCTGGCCGTCAGTCGAGCGATCGGCGAAACAATGATCGTGGTGATGGCCGCCGGCCTTGCCGCCAATATGACAATCAATCCGTTCGAGAGCGTTACGACGGTGACGACCCAGATCGTCCAGCTGCTGACGGGCGACCAGGAGTTCGACAGCGCCAAGACGCTTGCCGCATTCGCACTGGGCCTGCTGCTGTTCGCGATCACACTGGTCCTCAACCTCATCGCGCTCCGGTTCGTGCGCAAATATCGAGAAGCATATGAGTGACGCAGCGGCCGCAGCAGCGATGAACCGCTGGACGGGAGAGGCGATGCAGAAGCGCATCGCCCAGCGCTACTCGGCCGAGCGGCGATTCCGCTTGTT
>DASTOV010000070.1:0-7852 GCA_035720125.1 Sphingomicrobium sp.
GAAGCGCGGCACGATCAGCGGCAAGGGCGTGCTCAACAACCGCATTTCCGAGCATATCTTCACCGCGCTCCAGACCATCGGCGTCCCGACCCATTTCATCCGCCGCCTCAATATGCGCGAGCAACTGGTCCGCCAGGTCGAGATCATTCCGATCGAGGTGGTGGTGCGCAACGTCGCCGCAGGCACGATCTCCACCCGGCTGGGCCTTGAGGAAGGCACCCAGCTCCCCCGCACGATCATCGAATATTATTACAAGGACGATGCGCTGGGCGATCCGATGATCGCCGACGAGCATATCGCCTGCTTCGGCTGGGCCAGCCAGGAAGAGATGAACGACATCGCCGACATGGCGATCCGCGTGAACGATTTCATGTGCGGCATGTTCGCCGGCATCGGCATCCGCCTTGTCGACTTCAAGCTGGAGTTCGGCCGGGTTTATGACGGCGACTACAGCCGGATCATCCTGGCCGACGAGATCTCGCCCGACGGCTGCCGGCTGTGGGACATGAAGTCCAACGAGAAGCTCGACAAGGATCGTTTCCGCCAGGACCTCGGCAGCGTCGAGCAGGCCTATCAGGAGGTAGCCCGCCGGCTCGGGCTGCTGCCCGAGGGCGAGGAAGCGAGCGCCATCCTCGACCTGGACGAGCACCGGAAGAAGCGGGGCAAGTAACATATGATTCCCCTCCCCTCGATGGGGAGGGGCTAGGGGTGGGGTGATGGTAACCAGCAAGCGCCATGCTTGAGGATGTTTCACCCCCACCTGACCTTCCTTCATCAAGGGGGAGGGCCAGGAGGTGCCGAGTTGTAACCCTGAACACGGCGCTCGGCCCGCTCGATTATCGCGTGCCCGACGAAATGGCGGTCGAGCCGGGCTCCGTCGTCGTCGCGCCGCTCGGGCCCCGCCAACTGGTCGGCGTGGTGTGGGAGGCGGAGCGGCTCCAGACGGAGGAAGTCGGCGACAATCGGCTGCGGCCGCTGGCCGGACCTGTCGACGTCCCGCCGGTCCCGGCGCCGCTCCGCCGCCTCGTCGAATGGACCGCCGATTATTATCTCTCGCCGATTGCCGCCGTGCTGCGAATGGTGCTGTCGACCTCGGCCGCGCTGTCGGGACCGCGCCAGCTGATCGAATATCGGTCGACCGGCGAACTACCTGCGCGCCTGACCCCTCAGCGTGAACAAGCCATGTCGCGGATAGCCGGGCGGCAAGGGACGGTGCGCGAGCTGGCCTCCCACGCCGAAGTCAGCGAGGCGGTGATGCGTGGGCTGGTCAATGCCGGCGCGCTGGAGCGCGTCGAGGTCGATGCCGACCAGCCTTTCCCCGCACCCGATCCCAATTTCGCGCCTCCGACGCTAAGCGACGAACAGCAGGCTGCAGCGACCAGCCTCACGGCGGCCATCGGCCAGGGCTTCGACCCCGTCCTGCTCGACGGAGTCACCGGCTCTGGCAAGACCGAAGTCTATTTCGAGGCGATCGCGGAGGCGGTTCGCCAGGGCAAGCAGGTGCTCGTCCTGCTACCCGAGATTGCGCTGACCGAACCTTTCCTGACCCGCTTTGCCGCCCGCTTCGGCTGCGAGCCCGTTACCTGGCACAGCGATCTCCGCTCCTCGCAGCGCCGCCGCGCCTGGCGCGCGATCGCCACCGGCGAAGCGCAGGTAGTGGTGGGCGCCCGCTCCTCGCTGTTCCTGCCCTACCCCAGGCTGGGCCTGATCGTCGTCGACGAGGCGCATGAGCCGAGCTTCAAGCAGGAAGAGGGCGTCCAGTACCACGCCCGCGACGTGGCGGTGATGCGCGGCCATTTCGAGGGAATCCCGGTCATCCTCGCCTCGGCCACTCCGGCGATCGAAACGCGCCACATGGTCGACATCGGCCGCTACAGAGAGCTAAGGCTGACCGAACGCCACGGCCTGGCCGAGCTTCCCGAAATTCGCGCAATCGACCTCACGCAGGACCCGCCGCCGCGCGGGCGCTGGCTGGCGCCGAGCCTGGTCGCCGAAATCGAGGCAAACCTGGCCGCGGACGAACAGTCGTTGCTGTTCCTCAATCGCCGTGGCTTCGCGCCGCTGACCCTGTGTCGCCATTGCGGCCACCGCTTCCAGTGCCCGAACTGCACCGCCTGGATGGTCGAGCATCGGTTGATGCATCGCCTTGCCTGCCACCATTGCGGCCATGTCATGCCGCCGCCCAGGGCATGTCCGGAATGCGGCGAGGAGGACAGCCTGGTCGCCTGCGGTCCAGGCGTGGAACGGATCGCCGACGAGGTCGCCGACCTGTTCCCGGACGCACGAACCATGGTCGTCACCAGCGATACCATCTGGTCGCCCTCGCGCGCCGCCGAGTTCGTCCGCGCCATGGAAGCAGGCGAAATCGACATTGTCGTCGGCACCCAGCTGGTAACCAAGGGCTATCATTTCCCCAACCTGACCTTGGTCGGCGTGGTCGATGCCGACCTTGGCCTTCAGGGCGGCGACTTGCGGGCCGCCGAGCGCAGCTTCCAGCAGATCCAGCAGGTCGCAGGGCGCGCCGGGCGCGGCGACAGGCCGGGCCGGGTGCTGGTCCAGACCCACGACCCCGACGCTCCGGTTATCGCCGCGCTGGTATCGGGCGATGCTCCGGGCTTCTATGCGGCCGAGACCGAGGCGAGGCGGGATGCAGCGATGCCTCCGTTCGGTCGGCTGGCCGCAATCGTCGTGTCGGCCGAGGACAAGACACAAGCCGAGGCGGTCGCCCGCCGCATCGGCCAGGCCGCGCCGAGTGTCGAAGGCATGGCGGTATTCGGCCCCGCTCCGGCGCCGCTTGCCATGCTGCGTGGTCGACATCGCCAGCGCCTGCTGGTCCACGCCGCGCGCAAGCTCGACGTGCAGGACGTGATCGGCGACTGGCTGGGCGAGCTCGAATGGTCGAGCAAGGTGCGCGTCGCGGTCGACGTCGATCCCTACAGTTTCCTGTGACGTTCTAGCTACTTGCGCCGTCTGCCGGAGCGGCTAGCTTGCCGATGCCGAAGTGAAGGGGTGTTATGGGGACGATAAGGCACGCGCTGCTCTTGGCGGCGTCAGTATGCGGGCTATGTGGAAGTGCTGACGCCGCTTGGCATGAGGCGAAGTCCAAGCATTTCATCATTTATGCCGACCTTAAGCCGGCGGAGCTCAAGGCTTATGCCGAGCGGCTTGAGCGGTTTGATCGGGCAGTGCGGGTTTTGCGAGGCATGGAAGATGTACCGCTTACCGATTCACAGCGGCTAACCGTCTATGCGCTGCAAAGCGAAAATGCCGTTGCACGCCTTGGGGGAATGGCCACGGCCAAGGGCTTTTACTCTGCCAGTGCATCTGGCGCGATGGCCTTTGTTCCTCGAAAAGTCAGCTCCACAACAGCTAGCTGGTATCTCGAAACTGAAATGATCTTCTTTCACGAGTATGCCCATCATCTCCAGCTGCAATTCTCATCCTTCGCCATTCCGCCTTGGATGGTTGAAGGCTTCGCCGAATTCTTCGCGACCGCCAAGTTGGAGAAAGATGGCAACGTTCTGATCGGTGCGCCCCCCCAATATCGTGGATATGCCCTATTCAACGAGACTGGTCTGCGGCTGGACCAAATCGTTGGAGCCACCTACGAAAAGCTGGACGATCACCAGACCGATCTTCTTTATGGCATGGGCTGGCTGCTAACTCATTATTTGACGTTTGAGCCGAGCAGGAAAGGCCAGATCAAGCAATATATCGACGCCATTCAAAAGGGCACCAGTCCGGCTGACGCGGCAAAGGCGGCATTCGGCGACCTGCGGCAGCTCGACCGGGAGCTTGCCAAATACAAGCGTGGAAAATTTCCGGCGGTCCGGATCACCGGGGCATCGCTGGCGACTGGCCCTATTGATGTCCGGCAGCTGGGAGCGGGCGAAGCAGCAATCATGGACGTCCACATGCGCTCGAGGCGTGGTGTTAACAGCAAGACCGCGCCCCCCGTTGCGGCGGATGCGCGCAAGGCTGCGGCACCGTACCCGAGCGATCCTTTCGTACAGACCGCACTGGCAGAGGCCGAATTTGACTCCGGCAATTATGCCGCCGCCGATGCCGCAGCTGATCGAGCACTGGCGGCGGATCCCAAATATGTCCGTGCGATGATTTATAAGGGCAAGGCCCAAATGGAGTTGGCCAAGAAAGACCCCAAACCTGACTGGGCCAAAGTCCGCAGCTGGTTCATCCGAGCGAACAAGCTCGACACAGAAAATGCCGAGCCGCTCATGCTGTACTTCCGGTCATTTGTCGAAGCGGACGAGAGGCCCACAAAGAATGCGATCGACGCGTTGATGTACGCGGCCACGCTCGCACCGCAGGACGACAGCCTTAGACTACAGGCAGTCTACCAAATGCTAAGGGAGGACCGCATCTCCGAAGCTAAGGCCCTGTTTGCTCCGCTGGCCTATCTGCCTCATGCGTCCGAAAAATTTCGCGACACCAGTGGTAAGGTGATGGCGGCAATGGCCGTCGGTGACGGGAAGGCGGCGCTGGCGGTCCTCGACTCTGTGATGAAGTCTGCCGAAGAGGAAACTAAGAAGCCCTAGAGCAACCCCGGCTGCGGGATTGTCGCTCCCTCGCCCGCCAGCAGCTTCTTCTTGCGGTCGAGCCCGCCGGCATAGCCGCCCAGCGTTCCGTCGGAACGGATCACGCGGTGGCATGGCACGAGCACCGCGACCGGGTTCTTGCCATTGGCGGTTCCGACTGCCCGGGTCGCGTTCGGATCGCCGACGGCGCGGGCGATGTCGGCATAGCTGCGGGTTTCGCCCAGCGGGATTTTCCTGAGTTCGCGCCACACCGCTTCCTGGAAGGCCGTACCATGCACGTCGATCGGCAGCTCGGGCGCAGACTGCGGCGCGGTGATCGCCTGCAGCGCGCCTTCGACCCACGGAGCAATGGTGCCGTCGTCCGGGCGGATGTCGGCGTTGGGAAAGCGGCGGCGAAGCGCGCTCTCGTCCTCGTCGAAGGTCAGCCGGCAGATGCCCTTGGGCGTCGCTGCAACCAGCAACGGACCAAGCGGGCTTTCGGTCACCACATACCGGATTGTTTCGCCCCGGCCGCCATCGCGCCAGGCCGAAGGGGTCATGCCCAGCCGTTCCTTGGCGTCCGCGTAGAAGCGGCTCGGGGCAGCATATCCGGCGTCGTACATGGCTTCCGTCACGCTCTTGTCCTCCTGGAGATGCTCCTCGGCGCGCCGGGCTCGGATCGCGCGGGCATAGGCCGCGGGCGACACACCCATGTCGCGAGTAAAGATTCGCTGGAAATGATGCTCGGCATAACCGACGGCATCGGCAAGATCGCCAAGCCTTGGCGGCTCTTCTGCCTGCTCGATCAGCTTGATTGCCCTGGCCACCGCCTCACGGTCGCGGCCGACCTCGTCCGGCTTGCAGCGCAGGCACGGCCGATAGCCGGCCGCCAGCGCGGATTCGCCGTCCAGGAAGAATTCGACATTCTCCCGCTTCGGTCGCCGCGCGGGACAACTCGGCTTGCAATAGATGCCGGTCGTCTTGACCGCACCGATTACCCTTCCGTCCCAGCTCCGGTCCCGGCGTTCGAAGGCTGCCCAGGCAGCATCCCAAGAGTCGTTTGGGTCAATTGTTCGCATCAGCATAGACCTATCATAGGGAAGCGGCCTAGGTCCCGCCTCCCAAGACTTGCTTTCAAAGCGACGTAGGATGGATTGGCAGATTTTCGAGGGTGAACTAGACCGGGATGACGTCCGCGCGTTGCTCGCACAGCATTTCGTGGAAATGCGCGCGGGCTCGCCGCCATCGGCTTGCCATGTCTTGCCCGCTGACGCGCTCCGGGATCCGAAGATTCGCTTCTTCACGCTGCGCGAAGGCGGCGAGTTGCTGGGCTGTGGGGCTCTCAAGCGCCTTGAAGGGGGTCATGGCGAAATCAAGTCGATGCGCACCGCCGATCAGGCGCTGGGCCGGGGTGTCGGCAAGGCGCTGCTCGACCATATCGTCGCCGCGGCGCGCAGCGAGGGAATCACCCGGTTGAGCCTGGAAACCGGCTCAACCGAGCAATTTGCGGCAGCGCTGCGGCTCTATCAGAAGGAAGGATTCGAAAGCTGCGGGCCATTTGGCGGCTACATCGACACGCCCTTTACCCGCTTCTTCACAAAGGCGATCTAGGACCTTTCGGCACGAGCCATGAAGCAGCCGCGGGTCGCGGTGTGGGCGTCGACATGGTCGACGGCGTCGTTGGCCAGCATCCGGCGGACAACGGGATCGGCCTCGCCCGGCTGGGCCAGCGCGGCATCGACCATCATCCCGGTGGCATCGAACGCCCGGAGCGACAGGATGCGGCGGTCAAGCGCCGGCGGGATCTCATTCTCGAAGGATGCCGGCTCGGGCGCGCTTTCGCTGACGAAAATCGCATGGCTGGCGCGATAGGGGTTGTTGCCCTCGTGCGAGACGTGATTGACCAGCAGCAAAGCCTCGCCCGCCTTGGCATCATCCAGCTGGATGCGGCAGGGGAAACTTGGCTGGCCGTTGGCGATCATGCGCACGGCGCCATGTGCAGAAAGTTCCTCGTCGCTCAGGCCGATGAGGTGGGCGAATTGGGCGGGCTCGAGGCCAGTGATTTTGTAGGTCATGCAGCCTGACTACCGCACGTAATTCATGACCCGCTTCCCATCGCTTGCGGTCAAAATTCCGGTGCACTGCTCTCTCCGGATTTGGAGCGCCCGAATCTAAGGGTTCAGCCGCCTTGCATCCCCTGCGACCCCCTGCTAGGGGCGCGCCAACTCATGAGGGGCGCGCAGTGCTTGCTGCTGTGCCGCGTTCGACGCATGGGGCAAAATTCACCTGTTGGAGCATTGAGCGCGTGGAGAATTCCGGCGGCATCCAGGCCAGCTTAGCGGGGCGTTACGCCACCGCCCTATTTGGCCTTGCTCGTGACGAAAGACAGATCGATGCGGTGACCCGCAGCCTTGCAACAGTCGAGGCAGCGCTGGCCGAATCGCCGGACCTTCGCGCCCTGGCCGGCAGCCCGCTGATCGACCGCGCCGAGGCAGGCCGCGCCATACGGGCGCTCACTCCCGCCCTGGGTGTCGATCCGATCAGCGCGAAGTTCCTCGGCGTGCTGGCCGACAACGGCAGGCTTCGCGAGCTGAAGAGCGTCATCAAGACGTTCCGCCAGCTGGCTGCACAGCATCGCGGTGAGACGACGGCGGAGGTAACTTCCGCCCGCCCGCTCGATGGCGGGCAGATGGCCCAGCTCAAGACCAACCTTAAGGCCCGGCTCGGTCGCGACGTCGCGATCGACGCCAGGGTCGATCCAGAAATCCTCGGAGGCATCATCGTCCGGCACGGCAGCCAGATGATCGACGCCTCGATCCGTACCAAACTCAACACCCTCGCGAATGCGATGAAAGGCTGAACATGGATATCCGCGCCGCTGAAATTTCCCGCGTCATCCGCGACCAGATCGCGAACTTCGACGCTGACGCGCAGGTTTCCGAGGTTGGCAGCGTGCTGTCGGTCGGCGACGGCATCGCGCGCATCCACGGGCTCGACAACGTCCAGGCGGGCGAAATGGTGGAGTTCGAGGACGGCACCAAGGGCATGGCCCTCAACCTCGAAAGCGACAATGTCGGCGTCGTGATCTTCGGCTCCGACGCCGCCATCAAGGAAGGCACGACCGCCAAGCGCACCGGCGCGATCGTCGACGTGCCGGTCGGCAAGGGCCTGCTCGGCCGCGTCGTCGACGCGCTCGGCAACCCGATCGACGGCAAGGGCCCGATCCAGTCGACGGAGCGCCGCCGCGTCGAAGTGAAGGCGCCGGGCATCATCCCCAGGAAGTCGGTGCATGAGCCGGTGCAGACCGGCCTCAAGGC
>DASTOV010000071.1:0-3864 GCA_035720125.1 Sphingomicrobium sp.
GCGGTGGTCAACACCGCCAAGGTGCAGGTCGGCGACAACGTCGTGGTGTTCGGGCTCGGCGGGATCGGCCTCAACGTGATCCAGGGGGCGAAGCTCGCCGGCGCCGGCAGGATCATCGGCGTCGACATCAACCCGGCGCGCGAGGAGTGGGGCCGCCAGTTCGGCATGACTCACTTCCTCAACACCAAGGGCATGAGCCGCGAGGAGGTCGTCGCCAAGGTGGTCGAGCTGACCGACGGCGGAGCGGACTATACGTTCGACGCCACCGGCAACACCGAGGTGATGCGCACCGCGCTTGAATGCTGCCACCGCGGCTGGGGCACCAGCATCATCATCGGCGTCGCCGAGGCGGGCAAGGAAATTGCCACCCGGCCGTTCCAGCTGGTCACCGGCCGCAACTGGCGCGGGACGGCGTTCGGCGGGGCCAAGGGTCGGACCGACGTGCCCAAGATCGTCGATTGGTATATGGACGGAAAGATCGCGATCGACCCGATGATCACCCATGTCCTTAGCCTTGAAGAAATCAACAAGGGCTTTGACCTGATGCACGCCGGGACAAGCATCCGCAGCGTGGTGATCTACTGATGGCCGACAAGGTCAACATCCCCGAGAAGCTCGACAGCTTCTCCGACCATTGGGCGCCGCGGATCGTCGCGCGCTACAATGACCATGAAGTGCGCCTCGTGAAGGTCGAGGGCGAGTTCATCTGGCACCAGCATGCCGAGACCGACGAGCTGTTCCTGATCCTCGACGGCGAACTCGACATGGAATTTCGCGACCGGACGGTCACTCTTCAGGCAGGTGAGTTGCTTGTCGTGCCAAAGGGGACCGAGCATCGTCCTTGCGCCCGCAAGGGAGAGGTCAAGCTGTTGTTGATCGATCCCAGGGACATGCCCAACACTGGCGATCCGGAAACGGCCACCGTCGCCGTCGAAATTTAGGGAGAAGCAAATGTTCAGTCATGTGATGGTGGGCTCAAACGACCTCGAACGGTCGCGCAAATTCTATAACGCGCTTTTCGGCAAGGAGGCCAAGACCGACGACAAGGGGCGTCTGAGCTACGGCCGGCGCGGCGCCGTATTCATGGTCTCGGACCCGATCGACGGTCAGCCCGCATGCCACGCCAATGGCGGCACGATCGGTTTTGCCTTCGACAGCCCGGAGGAGGTCGATGCCTGGCACGCCGCGGGCTGCGCGTCCGGCGGCAAGTCGTGCGAGGACCCGCCCGGCTATCGCGAGAACCCGTTCGGGAAGCTCTACCTCGCCTATTTGCGCGATCCTGACGGCAACAAGCTGTGCGGGCTCTATCGTCCGGAGCAATGACGATCGAAACCGTCAGCGAAGCAAAGTCGCATGGTGGCGTGCAGGGCGTCTACCGCCATGCTTCGTCCGCGACTGGCACCGACATGACCTTCAGCGTCTTCGTGCCGGATCATGGGACTGGCGCGAAGCTTCCGGTCCTCTGGTACCTCTCCGGCCTCACCTGTACCCACGCCAATGTCACCGAAAAGGGAGAGTACCGCGCCGCTTGCGCAGAGGCGGGCATTATCTTCGTCGCGCCGGATACGAGCCCGCGCGGCGAAGGCGTGCCCGACGACAGCGAAGGCGCGTGGGATTTCGGATTGGGTGCGGGCTTCTATGTCGATGCGACGACCACGCCCTGGTCGGCCAACTACCGCATGTGGAGCTATGTCACCGAAGAGTTGCCGGCGCTGATCGCAGAGCATTTCCCGGTCGACATGGGACGCCAGGGGATCACCGGCCATTCGATGGGCGGCCATGGCGCGCTGACCGTGGCGCTCAGGCATCCGGGCCGCTTTCGCTCGGTATCGGCCTTCGCTCCGATTGTCGCGCCGAGCCAGGTACCGTGGGGCGACAAGGCATTTGCCAATTATCTGGGGTCCGACCGGTCGGCGTGGCGGGCACATGATGCGGTCGCCCTCATCGAAGACGGCGCGAGGCTTGACGACCTGCTGGTAGACATCGGCGAGGCCGACCCGTTCCTCGAACGCGAGCTCAAGCCTGAGCTTTTCGAGCAAGCATGCGCCGGTGCCGGCATCCCACTGATTCTGCGCCGCCAGCCGGGCTACGATCACAGCTACTATTTCATCTCGACCTTCATGGCCGATCATGTCCGCTGGCATGCGGAGCGGCTGAAATGACGAAGTGAAGATTGTCACCGGGCCTCGCCGTGCCCCCCGGGCAAGCCTGCAGCGTCGCCACCAATTTCCAAGCCATTCCGGCTGAATTTCTGAAATTGGTGACCCCTACGGGAATCGAACCCGTGTTTCAGCCGTGAAAGGGCCGCGTCCTAACCGCTAGACGAAGGGGCCACATGGGTGGTGCGGGTGCGCGCCTAGGGGATGCTTCGGATTCGGTCAAGCCGGGGCGGCGTCCTCCAGATGCATTTCCGCCGCATTGCCACCGTTCCACTCGTCACGCTTGATCGTGCCGGCGAGCCACCAGCGCCGATCGGCCGGAGATGAGAGCAAGCCCTGCCCAAGGTCGGTCTCGGCGGCACGGAAGGCGATCAGCTTGAACGAGCGGCCGTCGTCGCCGCAGGCGATGGCGCGGACATGGCCGTTGCCGACGATCCCCGGACGCAGCAATCGGGCCGGTCCGGCGGCTATTCGCGGCGCAGGCCAGCCGGCGCCATAGGGACCGGCGGCGTCCAGCGCGTCGCAAAGTCCGCCGGTGACGCCCCCGGGAGCCATCAGCGCATCCAACAGCAGCGACCTGCCACCCAGCGCCGCCTCGACGTCGGCTGCCATTCGTTCGTTCAGAAAGTCGCGGAGCGCCCCGATCCCGCCTGGGGCGATGGTTAGGCCGGCTGCCATGGCATGGCCGCCGCCGGCAATCAGGAGGCCGCTGTCTTTGGCGGCCAAAACGGCCGCTCCCATGTCGACGCCGCTGATCGACCGGCCCGAACCCTTGCCGGTTCCATCCTCTTCCTCGGCGACGACGATGGCCGGGCGGTGGAAACGCTCCTTGAGCCGGCTGGCGACAATGCCGATGACGCCGGGGTGCCAGCCTCGGCCCGAAACCAGGACCAGCGAGTCGTCGGTCTTGCACCCGGCCTCGGCCTGTTCGATCGCCTGTTCCGTGACCAAAGTCTCGATCGCACGCCGCTCCTCGTTCAGGCGGTCGAGCTCGGCGGCGATGGTTCGGGCTTCTTCCGGATCGGTCGTGGTCAGCAGCCGGACGCCAAGGTCGGATTTGCCGACCCGGCCTCCCGCGTTGATTCGCGGGCCCAGGGCAAAGCCAAGGTCTCGCGCCGTCGGGGCTTTTACCAGGCGTGACGCATCGATCAGCGCGGCAAGCCCGATATTGCGCCGATCCGCCATGACCTTGAGGCCTTGTGTCACGAAGGCACGGTTGAGCGTCTTCAACCGCGCGACGTCGGCCACCGTGCCGAGCGCGACGACGTCCAGCAGGTCGATCAGCTTGGGCTCGGCACGATCGGCGAAGCGGCCGCGGTTGCGCAATAACCGCAGCAGCGCCACGCCCAGCAGGAAGGCCATGCCGACGGCTGCCACATGGCCATGTGCCGCGCCGACCTCGCTCTCGTCCAGTCGGTTCGGATTGATGATGGCCTGGGCGACCGGAAGGCTGGACGCGCATTGGTGATGGTCGCAGACGATAACATCGAGGCCGGCATCGGCCGCCTCCTGCAGGGCGTCGAATGCCTGCGCGCCGCAATCGACCGTGACGATCAGCTTCGCGCCGCCCGCCGCGATCCGGACCAGGGCCTCTCCCGACGGGCCATAGCCCTCCATCAGCCGATCGGGGATGTAGACTTGCGGGTTGCCGCCAAGTCCTCGCAGCAATCGGATCAACAACGCCGCCGAAGTCGCGCCATCGACA
>DASTOV010000072.1:0-4066 GCA_035720125.1 Sphingomicrobium sp.
GAGCAGGTGATCCGCCCGACCGGCCTCATCGACCCGCCCGTCGAGATCAAGCCGGTCGAAGACCAGGTCGACGATCTCGTCCACGAGGCCAAGGAAACCGCGAGGCGGGGCTATCGCACGCTGGTCACCACTTTGACCAAGCGGATGGCCGAGGACCTCACCGAATATCTGCACGAGGCGGGCCTCAAGGTCCGCTACATGCATTCGGACGTCGAGACGCTGGAGCGCATCGAGCTGATCCGCGAGCTTCGGCTCGGTGTCTATGACGTGCTGGTCGGGATCAACCTGCTGCGCGAAGGGCTCGACATTCCGGAATGCGGGCTGGTCGCGATCCTCGATGCCGACAAGGAAGGTTTCCTGCGATCGGAGACTTCGCTGATCCAGACGATCGGCCGCGCCGCGCGCAATATTGATGGCCGGGTCATCCTCTATGCCGATCGGGTCACCGGATCGATGGAGCGCGCGCTGGCGGAGACCGACCGGCGGCGCGAGAAACAACTCGAATATAACGCGGCCAACGGCATCACGCCGGCTTCGATCAAGAGCCACATCAACGACATCATGAGCGACGTGACGCTGCGCGATGGCGTGCTGGTCGACACCGGCGACGACGAGCGTCCACACCTCGTCGGCCACAATCTCAAGGCCTATATCGGCGAGCTGGAGGGACGGATGCGGAAAGCCGCCGCCGACCTGGAGTTCGAAGAGGCTGCCCGCCTCCGCGACGAGATCCGCCGGCTGGAGGAGGACGAGCTCGGCATTCCCGATCCCGACCGCGTGGCCCCGCGCCCGGCAGGCAATGCGACGCAGGGCAAGCCCGGCACGCGGCGGACTGGCTTTGGGAAGACGGCCCGGTTCAGCCGCCGCGCGGGGCGCGGCCGATGAGAGGGTCGGCGTAGGCGGGGCGGGAAGCCCTAGCGACGCACCCCGCGCCGCAACCGCCTTATCCCATCAATCCCAGGACTAGCCCGTACAGGCTGAACTGGATCGTATGATAGCCGCCGTTGATCAGCCACAGGCCGAGTGGGCGGCGTTCGAACAGGTAGGAAATGCCGAAGCTGGCGGCGACCCAGCAAAGCCCGGCGGCAAAGCCCGCGCCCGTTGCGAATTCGATGCCCGGATCGCGGCCGAGGAACATGGCGAAGACCGCCGCCGCGACGACCGACAGCAGAAAAGACAGGCCATAGATTTGCGCTGCATTGCCCTGCTTGAGCTCCTCATCGGACAGCTTGTTCAGCATCGCCCAGCGCTTGCCGAACATCGGTCCGTACCAAATCCCTCCGGCGACAAATGCGGAAACCGCGGCAATCAAGACTGCGATCCAGTTGACGTCCATCGCTACCTCCCATCGATCAGCGCGAACCGGCCCCGACTCCGTTTCGGCTCCTCATCGATATCGCGAGTTGATTGAACATTCAACTAACCCACTAGCGGCAGGGGCACCCCCTGGTGCCTGGCCCGGTCGGCGGCGGCCGTTCAGGCCCGCGCAACCCTAAGCGGTGCAGGGAGTTTCATCGGTAAATCCACGACGGAGAAGCGCCGCGCACGCGGCGCGAAATTTATGCGTAAGAGAGTTTTTCCGGTCCTTGGTGCGCTGGCGATGGTCGTGGCGACGCCGCTCGCTGGCCAGCCGAGGGGCGACGAACCGGTCGCTGTCCCGCGCACGATCAAGCAGGGGATCGACTTCGTCTATGTCGACCCTGAGATGTCGAGCGTCGCGAGGCGCAAGCAGAAGCCGCAGAACTGGCTGCAACGCCTGTTCAACCCGAGCGCGGCTCGCAGCCGGGGAGCGCCCAATCCAATGTTCGTCGACCTGGCGCGGGGACTGCAGCAATATCAGGCAACCTGGGGCCGGTTGCCGCAGGTCAAGGTCCCGGCCGGCGCTTCGCTCAGGCGCGGCTCGACCGGCAAGCGCGTCGAGCTCCTCCGCACCCGCCTGGGGCTGCCCGCGGCGGGTGGGTATGACGAGCAGCTCTTCCAGCTGGTGACCAACTATCAGCGGGTCCATGGCCTCGACCCGGCCGACGGCATTGCGGGCAGGATGACGATCGCTTCGCTGAACAGCGGCGCAGGCCATTATGCCCGCCGGATCGCGATCAACATGGAACGCGCCTACCGGCTTCCGATGACGGGCACGTTCGATCGCTATGTGATCGTCGATTCAGGAGCCGCCGAAACCTATTTGTTCGATCGCGACCGGCGCGCGGACGGCATGCGCGTCATCGTCGGATCACCGAAGACCAAGACGCCGATGATGGCCGTGCTGATGCGCAATGCGAAGGCCAATCCCTACTGGCACGTCCCGCCCGAACTGGTCCGCAGCCTCACCGCGAAGAAGGTCGGCGAGCAAGGCCTCTCCTATTTCAAGGACTTCCACTACGAGGTGTTGTCCAACTGGACGGCCAATGCTCATCCGGTGGATCCCAAGGACATCAACTGGAAGGCGATCGCCTCGGGCAAGACCAAGCCGACGATCATGGTCCGCCAGCTGCCGGGGCCATGGAATTCGATGGGCGAGATGAAGTTCGAAATGCCCAACGATTATGGCATCTACCTGCATGACACGCCGCTCAAGGAAAAGTTCGCCGGCGATCGCTGGATCAGCAACGGCTGCGTGCGGCTGGAGGATTATCGCCGCTTCGCTACCTGGGTTTTCGGCCGCGCCCCGCAGCCGACTTCGGCGCCGGAACAGCGCATCGAGCTGCCACGGCCGGTGCCGATCTACATGACCTATCTGACCGTCCAGCCGGTCGGCAACGGCGTCAGGTTCCGGCCCGACCCCTATGGGTTCGACGCGCTGGCCATGCCGCAGATGTTCGGGGCGAGCCAGATTGCGGCGGGCGCGGCGTCACCCGGCCAGTCGGGACAATCCTGAGCCGTCCGCAGTCTTCTACCGACCGTTGATCGACGCGGCTTTGCTGCGCGGCATTCGCGCGGCATGGTCCCCCTTCCGATTCGGGAGGGGATGAATGAAATTCGCTTTGCCTTTGGCGTCGGCATTGGCGCTAGCCGTCGCCTGGCCCGCACTGGCCCAGGACAAGCCCGCGGAAAAGGCCGATACGGCCAGGCCGGCTGAAGTGGTGCCGCAGTCGCGCGTGACGAAGCATAGCGGCGTGTTCGGTGGTCAGAAGATCAACTACAGCGCGACCATCGCCGAAACGATCTTGAAGGCCGATGACGGAACGCAGAAGGCCGCCATCGTCACCACCAGCTATGTCAGGGAACCGCGCGATCCCTCGCGGCCGGTCACCTTCCTGTTCAACGGCGGTCCCGGCTCGGGCTCGGTCTGGCTGCAGATGGGCGCCTTCGGCCCGAAGCGCGTCGCCATTCCTTCGGACGCGCGCGACGACGGCGCACCGCCCTATCCGCTGCTCGACAATCCCGACAGCTTGCTGGATGTCACCGATCTCGTCTTCATCGATCCGCCGGGAACCGGCTTCTCCTATCTGATCGGCAAGACCGAACCCAAGGAATTTTACGGCGTCACCGCCGACGCCAAGGCGGTGGCGCAGGTCATTCGCCGCTGGCTCAACGACCATGGCCGCTGGGCCAGCCCCAAATATCTGGGCGGCGAAAGCTATGGCACGACGCGCTCGGCGGCCGTGGTCAATGAGCTGGAGGCATCGACCTTCAATGACGTCGGCCTCAACGGCGTCATCCTCATCTCAACCGTGCTAGATTTCGCGGCGGGATCCGACGCGCCGGGCAATGAACTCAGCTTCATCACCAACCTTCCGTCCATGGCCGCGACTGCGCTCTATCACGGCAAGGCCAGCGCGCCGTCGACCGAGCAGTTCGTCGAGGAAGCCCGGCAGTTCGCGATCGGGCCCTATGCGGCCGCGCTGCTTAAGGGGCAGAAGCTGCCTCCCGAAGAGCGCGCCGCGATCCGTACCCAGCTGGCGCGCTTCACCGGGCTTGGCGAAGCCTATCTCGAGCTAGCCGACCTGCGCGTCACGCCCGACCGTTTCTACAAGGAGCTGCTGCGCGACCGCGGACTGACCGTCGGGCGCCTCGACTCACGCTACACCGGCCGCGACTATGACAGCGCCGGCGAGACGCCCGACAA
>DASTOV010000073.1:0-6887 GCA_035720125.1 Sphingomicrobium sp.
ATGAGGCGCCCGCGCGGCTTGAAGCTCCATCCGGCTTCCTTGTCCTCCAGCTGGGGCGTGCCCTTCCACGATGGCGTGACCTTGGCCTGGGCAGCCTGCAGCTGTTCGATCGATGCCTGCAGCGCCTCGACCTGGGCCTGAAGCAGCTCGATCTTGGCCTGGGCCTCGTCGAGCTCCTGCGCCTCGGCGATGGCCGCGTCGGCGGTCGCGTCCGACGCATCCGGCTGGGCTTCGGGCTCCTGCGCCCAGGCCGTGCTGCTCATGACAATGGCACTACCGGCGAGCAGTGCGCGAACGAAATGATTACGCTTCATCCTATTCCCTTTCCCCCCAACCTCGCCGCTTGTTTGCGAGGCTGATGCGCGCCGCCCCGGGGACGGCGCGCTTGCTTGCGTGACGTTAAGCTACGACTACTTCAGTTCGGCATATTTGACCGGGGTCAGCGTCCGAGCGGCGTGTTGCGATCGGGCACGGACAGGCGCCGGGGCGGCCACCAGTCCATGCGAACGCATATAGCCATTGGGCCCGATTGCGCTCTCCTTGGTGATCTCGGCCACGAAAGCTCGGATCGCCGGGATGGCCCGAACGTGAGCATTCTTGACATAGATGTAGAGCGGGCGGGCGCCCGGATATTTGAACGACGAGATGGTCTCGTAAGTCGGTGCGACACCATTGATGGTGATGCCCTTCAGCTTCGACTGATTCTCCTCGAGGAAGCTGTAGCCGAAGATGCCGACGGTATTGGCGTTGGCGGCCAGCTTCTGGACGATGAGGTTGTCATTCTCTCCGGCTTCGATGAACGCGCCATCCTCGCGAACCGCCGTGCAGATTGCCTTGTGCTTGTCCTTGTTGGTCTTGGCGAGCGCCTTCATGCCGGCATTGGTTTCGCAACCGGCTGTCAGGATCAGCTCGGTCAGAGCGTCTCGCGTCCCGCTCGTCGGCGGCGGTCCGTAGACCCGGATCGGAATGGCCGGGAGCTTCGCGTTGACGTCCTTCCAGGTCTTCGCCTTGTTCGGCTTACCGAAAGGGGTCTTGGCAATGGCCGCATAAATGTCCCGGGTAGTTACTCCGCTGAGCGGGGTGTTCTTCGCAGTCGCGAACGCGATGCCGTCGATGCCGATCTGGATCTCGGTCACGTCCTTGATGCCGGCAGCGGCGCACTGCTTGGCTTCCGAGGCTTTCATCCGCCGAGAGGCATTGGAGACGTCAGGGAACCGTTCGCCGATTCCGGAACAGAACAGCTTGAAACCGCCGCCAGTACCGGTCGATTCGATGATCGGCGCGCCGAGCTTCGGGTTGGCGCGAGCGACTCGTTCGGCTGCCAGCTTGGCGAAAGGATAAACCGTCGAACTGCCGACGGCGCGCATGCTGCGTGCATCGGCCATCGCCGGGATGGAGAGCATCGTCACCGCTGCAGCGGCATAGAGAGAAATCTTGGAGGTCATGGTTCACGTCCCTTTGGGCGGGCAAACAAGGCCGCCGACGGGCCGGGGACTAGCCATGGGCGGAGACGCGATGGTGACGGAAGTGTTACAATTATAAGACTTGCGACCACGGGAAAGGGCGGCGGAATCGCTTCCGCTGCCCTTAATTTTTACCGGAATTGCGCAAATCAGGCCGCCGGAGCGATCTCCTCATCGCCGTCTTCGGCGCGCGGCTTGCGAGCCCGCCGGCGCGGCTTGGCCACTTCCTGTTGCTCTTCAGCCTCACCTGGTCCGATGGCAGGCGGCAGAACGCCGAGCGAAATCCGCTCATCGCTCTCCATCTCGGCTTCCGGCTCGTCGTCGCGCGGGGCGCCATTGGCCCTGAAATCCCGCCGCTCGCGCCGCTCGAATCGATCGCGGCCGCGCTCCCGACCCCGCTCGCGGCCCTGGCGCTGGCGGGCTTCGACCTCGCCATCCTCCTCGGCTGATTCGGATTCGGCAGCCTGCTCTTCGTCGACCTCGACCTCGGACTCATAGTCGTCGTCGTCGCGACGCGGGCGGCGCTGCGCCTGCTGCTCCTCAAAACGCGAGCGATTCTCTTCGAGCACGCGGAAATAATGATCGGCGTACTGCAGATAATATTCGGTTTGGACCCGATCACCGGCGAGCTGGGCATCGCGCGCCAGCGTCTTGTATTTCTCAAGCAGCTGCGCCGCGTTGCCGCGTTGGCGGTTGTCCTGCCGGTTGCCGGGACTGCCGGCCATGCCCTGAGGGCGCTGTCCACCGCGGCCACGACGACGGCCGCCCTGACGATTGCTAATCAACTGGTTGCTTCCCTGTGTCGCACTGGCGCCGGCATCGCCGGTCACCCTGGTCTTCCCTTCCTTAGGAAGTGTATCTCCGCCGTCAGAGAACCGGCCCACGCCCACTTGAAGGCACAAGCCGACCCTCCCTTGCCGTCAACCGCTTGAGATGCGGGAGCGCGGCGATTTCGTCGGAGGTCGGTGGCAGGGGTGCATCATTTTCGTGAGAGCAGCCCCGTCCCTGGGTCATGATGTAATGGCCGTCCGGCCAGATTCCAAGTCTTTTTCGCTTATCGCTCGATCATCAAGGCGCGCGGCCTGCCGCCAAGGTCGCAGGCGAGCACGGACTTTAGCCCAGCCGCGTCGAACAGCGCCGACACGCATTCGGCCTGATCGTGGCCGATCTCGATCGCGGCCAGCCCTCCGGGTCCCAGCAGTCGACCGATTTGCGGCGCCAGGCGGCAATAGTCGTCGAGTCCTTCCGGCCCGGCAAACAATGCTTCGTGCGGTTCGAACTCGGAAACGCCGGCGCCCGTTTCCGCACCGTCGGGGACATAGGGAGGGTTGCACAAGAGGAGGTCAAACTGCTCCTCGATCTCCTCCGCCCAGTCACCTGTGCTGAACTCAGCGCGTCGATCCATCCCCAGCCGAACGGCGTTTTTACGGGCATAGGTCAAGGCCGCCTCGGATGCGTCAATGCCTAGCCCGCTGGACTTCGGCCATTCGTCGAGCGCGGCGAGCAACAGCGTTCCTGGTCCGGTGCCAAGATCAAGGATCCGCTTCGGCCCGGGCGTGCCGGCAAAATGCTCGACCGCGGCAGCGATCAGGGTTTCGCTATCCGGACGCGGGACCAGCGCGCCCGGCCCGACTTCCAGGTCAATCGTCCAGAAGGCCCGATGACCGGTGATGTAGGCGACGGGTTCGCCCATGGCCCGCCGCTCGACATATTGGTGAAAGGCGGGCGGCGCCTCGCCGCGCGGGTCATCGAGGATCAGCCGGTCGCGGCCGATCCCGAGCGCTGCTGCCATCAGCAGCTCGGCGTCGAGCCGCGGCGTATCGCTGGTCCCGCCGAGTACCTCGGTCGCGCGGCCCAGTGCCCGTGGAATGCTGGTCACGCCTCTTCCAGGCCGGCGAGCCGCTCGGCCTCGTCCTCTGCTACCAGCGCACTCACCAACTCACCCAGGCCCGGCCCCTCCAGGATTGCATCCAGCTTGTGCAGGGTGAGGTTGATGCGATGATCCGTCACCCGGCCTTGCGGGAAATTGTACGTGCGAATCCGCTCGGAGCGATCACCAGAACCGACCATCGATTTGCGCGCTCCGGCACGTTCCGACGCGAGCCGCTCGCGCTCCAGTTCGAATAGCCGGGTCCGCAGCACCTTTAGCGCCTTGGCCTTGTTCTTGTGTTGCGATTTCTCGTCCTGCTGGATGACGACCAGCCCGGTAGGTAGGTGCGTGATGCGGACCGCGCTGTCGGTGGTGTTGACCGACTGGCCACCCGGACCCGACGAGCGATAGACATCGATGCGAAGATCCTTGTCGTCGATATGGACGTCGACCTCCTCCGCCTCCGGCAGCACCGCAACCGTTGCCGCCGATGTATGGATGCGCCCACCGCTTTCCGTCACGGGTACGCGCTGGACGCGATGCACGCCGCTCTCGAATTTGAGCTTCGCAAAGACGCCGGCGCCACTGATCGAGGCGACCGCTTCCTTATAGCCGCCGACATCGGCGGACGAGGCGCTGATCAGCTCGAACTTCCAGCCCTGCTCCTCGGCGAAGCGCTGGTACATGCGCAACAGGTCTCCGGCGAACAGCGCGGCTTCGTCGCCGCCGGTTCCCGCACGAACCTCGAGCATCGCCGCGCGCTCGTCGGCCGCATCCTTGGGCAGCAGCCTGACCGCCAGGGCGCGCTCGGCCTGCGGCAGCTTTTCCTTGATCTCCTCCGCCTCGACCACCGCCATTTCCTTGAGCTCGGGCTCGGCCTTGGGGTCATGGGCAAGGCCGGTCAGCACCTCCAGCTCGGCGCGCAGGCGACGAACTTCGCGCGCAGCGGCGGCGACCGGCTCGATCTGCGCATACTCCTTCGACAGGCGAACGAAGTCGTCGGGCGCGAGATTGGGCGCGGCCATCGCCTCGGCCAGCTCATGCTTCTTCGCCTCGATCGAGACGATGCGGTCGAGGGAGATGGTTTTCATGACGCTTACAGCCCTGCCAGCAGCGCCTCAGCCCGAGGCTGCTCATTTGATTTCACGCGGCGGGTTATCAATCCGTCGGCAAATCCCAGCACAATGATCTCGCGCGCGCCTTTCTTGACCGCGCGGTCGAATCGTTTTCGAGGACTGCCGGTCGTGACCAGCTCGACCGCCAGGCCTGACGAGCGCAGGCGCGAGGCATAGGCCCAGGCCGTTTCCATTGCGGCATCATTCTCGACCACGATTGCCGCGTCGATCATCTCGATGGCCGGCGCCTCGATCATCATCGCCAGCCGCTCGATCCCGGCTGCCCAGCCGACCGCAGGCGTGTGCGGTCCGCCAAGCTGCTCGACCAGCCCGTCATAGCGGCCGCCCGCGATCACCGTGCCCTGCGCGCCCAGCTGGTCGGTGACGAACTCGAATGCAGTGTGGCGATAATAGTCGAGGCCGCGCACCAGGTGAGGATCGAGCGCATAGGCGACGCCCGCTGCAGTCAGTCCTTCGCACACCCTTCCGAAAAATTCCTCTGCCTCCGCGGACAATTGGATCACGGGCGCGCTGTCGACGAATTGCCGGTCGCGCGGGTCCTTGCTGTCGAGGATGCGCAGCGGGTTCTTGTCCAGCCGCTCCCGGCTGTCTTCCGACAACTGGTCGCGATGGGCCGCGAAATGCTCGATCAGCTTGCCCCGCCAGGCATCGCGGCTTTCGGCATCGCCCAGCGTGTTGAGCTTCAGGATAACGCCCTTGATGCCCAGCTCGCTGAGCAACTGTGCGCCGAGCGCCAGCAGCTCGACGTCCGCCTGCGGCTCGGCAGCGCCGATGATCTCGGCATCGAGCTGGTGAAACTGGCGATAACGGCCCTTCTGTGGGCGCTCGTAGCGGAACGCCGCGCCATGGGTCGCGACCTTCAGCGGCGCGAACTGCTGCCAGCCCTCGCTCAGGTAAGCCCGGCAGATTCCCGCGGTGAATTCGGGCCTCAGCGTGATCGAATCGCCCGAACGGTCGTCGAACGTGTACATCTCCTTGCTGACGACATCGGTCGTCTCGCCGATGGTCCGCGCGAACACCTGCGTGGACTCGATCAGCGGCACTTCGACCCGCTTGAAGCCATACAGCCGGCGCACCCGGTCGAAGGCGGCAACCACTTCATGGAAGCGGTCGGCCTCTTCGCCGAGCAGGCTCTGCGTGCCGCGAACGGGCTGTGGAGTTTCAATTTTCGCCATCGCTGTCAGGCGCGATAGCGGCAAGCTCGCGGTTCGCCAACTGTCCGTCCGACCCGGGGAAAACCGGGCCGAACGCGACGGTCAAAACTTACTGGTCTCCCTTGATTTCCGGGCGCTGTCCCGCTTCGGGCGAAAGCCAGCGGTAGAGCCCGCCGCCGATCACCGCGCCGATGATCGGCGCGACCCAGAAGATCCACAGCTGCTGAAGCGCCAGGCCGCCGACAACCAGCGCCGGTCCGGTGCTTCGTGCGGGATTGACCGAGGTGTTGGTCACCGGAATCGAAATCAAGTGGATCAGGGTGAGGCCGAGGCCGATCGCCAGCGGCGCGAAGCCGGCCGGCGCGCGGCTGTGGGTCGAACCCATGATGATGAGCAGGAAGAAGGCCGTCATCACCACTTCCGTGATCACGCCCGCCTGGAGCGAATAGCCGCCCGGCGAATGTGCATCTACGCCATTCACCGCCAGCCCGTTCGGCTCCAACATGAAGCCGGGCTGTCCCCGCGCGATGCAGTAAAGCGTGAACGCGGCGGCGACTGCTCCCAGCACCTGCGCGACGATATAGAGCGGCATTTCCTTGGCATCGAACCGACCGCCGGCCCACAGCCCGACCGTCACCGCCGGATTCAGATGACAGCCGGAGATGTGGCCGATCGCATAGGCCATGGTGACCACGGTCAGGCCGAACGCCAGCGACACGCCAAGCAGCCCGATCCCGACATCCGGAAAGGCCGCGGCGAGCACCGCGCTGCCGCATCCGCCCAGCACCAGCCAATAGGTGCCGATGAATTCCGCAACCCCCTTGTTCGTCATACTGGTCATGAATTCCTCCCTGTTCGAAGGCACCGGAAGGTTTGACGGATTTCGGCGAACTTGGCCACCGGGGCAATTGCTGAGGGGTGGCGCTCGCGGTTCTGCGCCGCTAGAGGCGCGCCCACCATGAATATCGACCTGATTCCCGCGGGTGAGGCTCCCCCGCACAGCATCAACGTGCTGATCGAAGTTCCAATCGGCGGTGAGCCGGTTAAATATGAGTTCGACAAGAAGAGCGGCGCCATGTTCGTCGACCGCATCCTTCACACGCCAATGCGATATCCGACCAATTACGGCTTCATCCCGCAGACGTTGTGCGACGACGGGGATCCCCTCGACTGCCTGGTGATGACCCGATGGACCCTGCAGCCGGGCGTGGTGATTGCCTGCCGGCCTGTTGGCGTGTTGTACCTGGAAGACGAAGCCGGCGGA
>DASTOV010000074.1:0-11002 GCA_035720125.1 Sphingomicrobium sp.
CGCAGGGCATTCGCGTCACCGCCGTCAAGTCGACACTCAGCCAGGTTGTCGATGCATCGGCTGCCAAGCCGGCAAACGATTAAGGGGCTGGATGTAAGATGCTCGATTTCCCCCGCTGGAAGGTCTGGGCGGTCACGCTCACGATTCTTGTCGGTATCCTTCTGGCGATCCCGAGCCTGTTTCCCAAGGACCAGGTCGAGCGCTGGCCGGCCTGGGTCCCGAGCGCGAGGATCAATCTTGGCCTCGACATCGCCGGCGGCAGCCAACTGCTCCTGGAAGCCGACCTGGCCGATGCTGCCAAGCAGCGCCTGCAGGCAATGGAGGACACGGTCACTACCGAGCTTCGCCGGGGCGAGCCGCGCATTGCGATCGGCGATGTCTCGACGACCGGCGGCCGGCTGAGCTTCATCGTCCGCGATGCGACACAGCTCGATGCGGCCGTCGAAAGGCTGCGTGCGCTGACCCAGCCGATCGCACTGACCGGCGCACGCGACTGGGACGTCAGCGTCGTCGATTCGACCCGAATCGTGCTGACGCCCACGGAATCGGGCGCGAAGCAGGCGCTTTCCAACTCGCTGACCGTTGCCCGCGACGTTGTGCGCCGCCGAATCGATCCGGGCGGCACCAAGGAAATCACGGTTATCAACCAGGGCGATCGCCGTATTTTCGTTCAGGTCCCTGGCGTCGAGGACCCCGAGGCATTGAAGCGGCTGATCGGCCAGACCGCGCGGCTCGAGTTCAAGCTGGTCGATTTGAACGCCGATCCCAACCAGGTTGCCCAGGGCCGTGCGCCGCCGGGCAGCCAGGTGCTGCAGATGGCAGACGGCACCGGCGCAATCGCTGTCCAGCGCCGCGTGATGGTGTCGGGCGAGCAGTTGGTGGATGCGAAACAGGGTTTCGACCAGAATGGCCGCGCCGTCGTCGACATCACCTTCAACGCCGCCGGTGCGCGCCGCTTCGGCCGCGTGACGCAGGAGAACGTCAACAAGCCCTTCGCGATCATCCTCGACGACAAGGTGCTGTCGGCGCCCAACATCAACGAGCCGATCCTTGGCGGCCGGGCACAGATCAGCGGCAATTTCACGGTCGAAACCGCCAACCAGCTGGCGATCAGCCTTGCTTCGGGCAAGCTGCCGGTGAAGCTCAACGTGATCGAGGAGCGTACGGTCAGCGCCGAACTAGGCAAGGATTCGATCGAGGCCGGAACGATTGCATCAATCTTTGCTACCATCGCCGTGATCGGGCTGATGATCGTGACCTATGGCCGGTTCGGCGTCTATGCCTCGATCGCGCTGCTCATCAACGCCTTCATGATCCTCGGCATCATGGCGGTATTCAATGCGACGCTGACCTTGCCCGGCATCGCCGGCTTCGTCCTGACGATCGGCGCCGCAGTCGACGCCAACGTGCTGATCAACGAACGCATCCGAGAAGAACTCAGGCGAGGGCGCAAGATGCTCGACGCGCTGGAGACGGGCTACAAGGAAGCCTCGACCGCCATCTTCGATGCCAACATCACCAACACCATTGCCGCCGCCTTGATGATGTATTTCGGTTCGGGGCCCATCCGCGGCTTCGCGGTCGTGCTGCTGATTGGCATCATCACCTCGGTGTTCACCGCGGTCAATTTCACCCGAATGCTGGTGTCGCTGTGGATCAAGTCCAAGCGTCCCCGCGCGATCAATATCTGACGGGAATCGAGTCACATGAAACTGCTCAAGCTGGTTCCCGACAACACCAACATCGAATTCATGAAGTGGCGCAACGTCGCCCTCGTCCTGTCGATCCTGCTTACGGCCGCGAGCATCGCGATCACCGCCTATCGCGGCCTGAATCTCGGCATCGACTTCGTCGGCGGCCAGGTGGTGCGCGCTACCTTCGCGCAGCCAGTCGATATCGAGGACCTGCGTGGTCGTGTTGGCGCCTTGAATGTCGGCGAGGCCAGCATCCAGGAGTTCGGTGACAACCGCACTTACCAGATCCGGCTGCCCAAGCCCGAAGGACCCGAGGCTGCCGCCAACCAGGTGGTGACCGCGGTGCGCGGCATGATCATCAAGGAATATCCAGGCGTCCGGGTCACGGCCGGCGAATCGGTTTCCGGCAAGGTCAGCGGCGAGCTGGCATTGGATGGCGCCCTGGCTATCGCCTTCGCCATGCTCGGCATCGCCATCTACATCTGGTTCCGCTTCGAATGGCATTTCGGGGTCGGCGCGCTGCTGACGCTGTTCCATGACGTGGCGATGGTGCTCGGCTTCTTTTCGCTGACGCAGCTGCAGGTCGATCTCAACATCGTCGCGGCCTTCCTGGCAATCGTCGGCTATTCGCTCAATGACACCGTCGTCATCTATGACCGGATCCGCGAAAATCTGCGAAAATATCGCAAGATGGAGATCGTCTCCCTGCTCAACTTCTCGCTGAACGAGACGCTGTCGCGGACCATCGTCACCTCGCTGTCGATCATATTGGCGCTGGCGGTGTTGCTGGCACTCGGGCCTGACGTCCTGTTCGGCCTGACTCTTGCCATCCTGCTCGGCACGGTCATCGGCACCTACTCGTCGATCTATATCTCCGCTCCGGCGCTGGTGTGGCTAGGCCTCAAGCCCGACAGCTTCCTCCGCCACGAAGAGGAAGAAGATCGCACGGCGGCACCGGCCTGAAAGTTGGATCGGACCAGCGAAAGGCCGCTTGGCCTTGATGGAAGGCCGCGCTAGGAATGCTCTCATGGTGAACAAGACCCGTATCGCGGCGCTGTTGCTGCTGCCCGTCATTCTGCTTCCCGTTGCCGGCTGCGCCGGCAACAAAGTCAAGGCCGATACCGCCTACGTCGCGCGCGACGTCAATACGCTTTACAGCCTTGCCAAGGATCGGCTTGACCGCGGCCGGTATGAGCAGGCAGCGATCATCTTTGACGAGGTGGAGCGCCAGCATCCCTATTCGGTCTGGGCTCGCCGGGCGCAGCTGATGAGTGCCTTTTCCTATTACATGGCGCAGAAATATACCGACGCGATCAGCTCCGCGCAGCGATTCCTGACCATCCACCCGGGCAACAAGGACGCCCCCTACGCCAACTATTTGATTGCGATGAGCTATTATCAGCAGATCGAGGATGTTTCGCGCGATCAGAAGATCACGCAGCAGTCTTCGGATGCATTCAACGAACTCATCCGACGCTATCCGCAGAGTCGGTATGCCACCGATGCACGCCTGAAGCTCGACCTCATCAACGACCATCTTGCCGGCAAGGAGATGGAGGTCGGGCGATTCTACCAGCGCCAGGGCAATTGGCTGGCGGCGACCACGCGCTTCCGCGAAGTGGTCGATCGGTATCAGACCACCAGCCACACACCCGAAGCGCTGGAGCGCCTCGTCGAAAGCTATCTGAACCTCGGCCTGCCGGAGGAGGCCCACAAGGCGGCGGCCGTGCTCGGCGCCAACTATCCCGGCAGCAAATGGTATCACCGCAGCTACGAGCTGATCCAGCGGCACGTCCCGTCGGCGGTTGCTGCCGAGCCGACCAGCTAAGTCAAGGGGCAACGACGGCATGCTGAGGCAGCTGTCGATCCGCGATGTGGTCCTGATCGACCGGCTCGAACTGGATTTCGAGCCGGGGCTCGGCGTGCTGACCGGCGAAACGGGCGCCGGAAAGTCCATCCTGCTCGACAGCCTTGGCCTGGCGCTTGGCGTCCGTGCCGACACGGGCCTCGTCCGCCAGGGTCAGCCGCAGTCCAGTGTCTCTGCCGAGTTCGAGCTTCCATCCGGTCATCCCGCCCTCGCCCTGCTGTCCGAGCAGGGAATAGAGCCGGAGCCCGGCGAACCGCTGCTGGTCCGGCGAACCCTTAAGGCCGACGGCGGCAGCCGCGCTTTTGCCGGCGGTGCCGCAGTGTCGGCCTCCATCCTCCGCGACATCGCCAATGGGCTGGTCGAAATTCACGGCCAGCATGACGATCGGGGCCTGCTTAACCCGCGCGGGCATCGCGCGCTGCTCGACCTGTTCGCGCGGATCGACGCGGAAGCCGTCTCCGCTGCCTGGGCCGAGGTCGAACGGATCGTTGCGGAATTGGGCGAAGCGCGCGACGCCGCCGAAGCCGCCGCACGCGATCAGGACTGGCTGGACCATGCCGCGAGGGAAATCGCCGAGCTGGCACCCGAACCGGGCGAAGAGACGAGGCTGGCGGAAGAGCGAGCGGCGATGCAAGCCGGGGCCAGGGCAGGCGAGGCGCTGACCGGCCTCGACGAGCTGCTCGGCGGATCGGAAGGCGCGCTCGCGCAGCTACGTGCCGCGGCGCGGCGGATCGAGCGCGGTGCGGCCGAACATCCGTTGCTGGCCGAGGCGTTGGCCAGCCTCGACCGGGCGCTGATCGAGGGAAGCGAGGCCGAGGACCGGATCGCCCGCGCCGCCGAAGCGCTGGCATTCGACCCGGCGCGGCTGGAAGCGGTCGAAGCTCGACTGTTCGACATTCGCGGACTGGCGCGAAAGCACCGGGTCGAGCCTGATGCGCTTGCGCAGCTGGGCGAGGAATTGGCCGCCAAGCTGGCGCTGATCGAGGCCGGCGGCGGACGCATCCAGGCACTGGAGGCCGCATTGGCCGCGGCCCGTGAGCGATATGATGCGGCAGCGCAGGAGCTGAGGACCGCCAGGCAAAAGGCGGCAGCAAGGCTGGACTTGGCAGTGGCGGGCGAGCTTCATCCGCTCAAGCTGGACGCCGCCCGGTTCCGCACGGCCCTGTCCGACGCCGAGCCGGGCGCGTCGGGCATCGACCGGATCGAGTTCGAGGTGTCGACCAATCCGGGCGCACCGTTCGGCCCGCTGACGCGTATCGCCAGCGGTGGCGAGCTGTCGCGCTTCATCCTCGCGCTGAAGGTTGCGCTGGCCGAAGCCGGATCCGCACAGACGATGATCTTTGACGAGATCGACCGTGGCGTTGGCGGCGCGGTAGCGAGCGCGATCGGCGAACGGCTGGCGCGGCTGGCGCAGAAATCGCAGCTGTTGGTGGTCACACACTCGCCGCAGGTGGCGGCGCGCGCGGCGCATCATTACCGCATCGAAAAGGCGCATGAGGATGGAGTCACCCGCACCACTGTGCGTAAGTTGGCGCCTGACGAACGGCGCGAGGAAATCGCGCGGATGCTGTCGGGCGCCGCGATCACGGACGAAGCCCGGGCCCAGGCCGCGCGGCTATTGGAGGCAGCATGACCGAGCAGTTTGAACTCTCCCAAGCATATGGCGATCAGACGCTGACCCATGTCGTCGTCCATGATGGGACCGGGCGCACCCTGCCGACGGTCATCATCATCCCGACCGTGATGGGGGTGCAGCCGCTGGAGATCGGCTTTGCGGAGAAGCTGGTAGCGGTGGGTTACCACGCCGTCGTCGCCGACCTGTTCGGCCGACGCTTCACGCCGGGAGCCGACAAGGAAGCTGCCTTCGCGGCGATGTACGAGCTGCGCGGCGATCGGGCCGCTTTGCGCGACCGGCTACTGGCGGTGCTCGAGGAGGTTCGCAAGCGGGAGCATGTCCAAAAGGACAAGATCGCCGTGATTGGCTACTGCTTCGGCGGACAATGCGCGCTCGATGTGGCGCGGAGCGGCGCCGACATTGCCGGGGTGGCAAGCTTCCACGGCCTGTTTGACCCGCCCGGCTGGGCTGCCCGACCGATCAAGGCAAAGGTCGCCGCCTATCATGGCTGGGGCGACCCGATGGTCCCGCCCGAGGCGGTGATGGCGCTCGGCCAGGAGCTGACTGCTGCCGGAGCCGACTGGCAGATCCACGCCTATGGCCATGTTGGCCATGGCTTCACCAATCCCCGCGCACACGAAATCGGGATCGAAGGAGTCTTCTACCATGAGGCGGCCGAGCGGCGCAGCTGGGCCAGCCTCGAAAACTTCCTTGGCGAAGTGTTGGGGTGACGGCTTTTGTCGCCCTGCTGCGCGCGGTGAATGTGGGCGGGACAGGCAAGTTGCCCAAGGAAGATCTGAAGGCGCTGGGCGAAGCTTGCGGTTTCGAAAGCTGCCGGACCTTTATCAACAGCGGCAATTTGCTGTTCACAAGTGAACTGAAAGAGTCCGAGGTCAAGCGGAGGATGGAGCAGCGCGTTGCCGACCATCTGGGCAGGCCAGCGCACGTCTATGTGCGCAGTGCCGCAGAGATGGCCGATGCCGTTGAGCAAGACCCGTTCACCGACGATGCGCCCAACCGCCGCTTCGCCCATTTCATCGATGACCTGCCCTTGAAGTCGATGCTCGACGAGGCACGTGACGTTCAGGGCGAGCGCATGGCGCTGGGTCCGCGGCTCATTTATGTGAGCTATGGCGAGGGCATCGGCAAATCGAAGCTGAAGCTGCCCGCGGTCAAGCAGGGGACGGCGCGGAACATGAACAGCGTGGCGAGGATCGCCGAGCTTCTGGCAGGCATGGAATGAACGAGGCTGACGCCGCCAACCGGCTGCTGCGCCTGGCCAAGCTGATCGCGCATCATGACAAGCTCTATCATGCCCAGGACGCGCCGGAGATTTCGGACGCGGAATATGACGCGCTGGTCCGTGAGAATCGCGAACTGGAGGCTGAGTTCCCCCACCTAGTCCGGCCGGATTCGCCGTCAAAGCGGTTGGGCGCAGCGCCCAGCTCCGCGCTGGCCAAGGTCAATCACGCCAGGCCGATGCTCAGCCTGGAAAATGCGTTCACCACGGAGGAGGTCGAGGATTTCATCGGCCGGGTGCGGCGGTTCCTCAGCCTGGCCGCGAATGAGCCGGTCGCGCTGACCGCCGAGCCGAAGATCGACGGGCTGTCATGCTCGCTGCGCTACCAGGGAGGACAGCTGGTGCTGGCGGCGACGCGCGGTGACGGCACGGTCGGAGAGGATGTCACCGCGAATGCCCGGACGATCGGGGACATTCCGCAAGCGCTGAGCGGTGCGCCAGACATCCTCGAAGTTCGTGGCGAGGTCTATATGTCCAAGGCCGACTTTGCCGCCCTGAACGAGCGGCAGGAGGCGGCGGGCGGGAAGATTTTCGCCAACCCGCGCAACGCGGCGGCCGGTTCGCTGCGCCAAAAGGATGCCGGCGTCACCGCGGCGCGGCCGCTGCGGTTCCTGGCCCATGGCTGGGGCGAGCTTTCGGAGCGGTTGGGCAAGACGCAGAGCGAAGCGATGGCGCGGCTGGCGAGCCTTGGCTTCCCGGTCAGCGACTTGCTCAAGCGTTGCGACACGCTTGACGAGGCGCTGGCGCAGTATCGCCTGATCGAGCAGGAGCGCGCCGACCTGCCGCTCGACATCGACGGGGTGGTCTACAAGGTCGACCGGCTCGACTGGCAGGAACGGCTGGGCTTCGTTTCGCGCTCGCCGCGCTGGGGCCTCGCCCACAAATTCCCGGCGGAGAAGGCCGAAACCACGCTGGAGGCGATCGACATCCAGGTCGGCCGGACCGGCAAGTTGACCCCGGTCGGGCGGCTGAAGCCGGTCGGCGTCGGCGGGGTGATCGTCAGCAACGTCACGCTCCACAACCGGGACGAGATCGCCCGACTGGGCCTGCGCGTTGGCGACCGGGTGCGGATCCAGCGGGCCGGCGACGTCATCCCGCAGGTGGTGGAGAATCTGACGCGGGATGAGAAGCGCAAGCCCTACATCTTCCCCGACCATTGTCCCGAATGCGGGTCGGAAGCGGTGGCGGAGGAGGGCGAAGTCGACGTCCGCTGCACCGGCGGGCTGATCTGTCCTGCGCAGCGGATCGAGCGGCTGCGCCATTTCGTGTCGCGCGGAGCGATGGACATCGACGGGCTGGGCGAAAAGAGCATCGTCGAGTTCGTCGAGCTTGGCTGGCTCAGCGGGCCCGCGGATATCTTCCGGCTGAAGGAGCATCGCTTTGAGCTGATCGGGCGCGAGGGATGGAAGGAAAAGTCGGTCGATAATTTGCTCGACGCGATCCAGGCGCGGGTAGGCTTTGATCCGGCCCGCTTCCTGTTCGGCCTCGGCATTCGCCACATCGGCGCGGTCACCGCCAGGGATTTGATGAAGGCGTTCGGGACGATCGAAGAGCTAGAGCGGGTCGCGCGCAGCGACAACGCCGTCGCCGAGTTGGCCGCCGTGGAAGGCGTCGGGCCAATCGTCGCCGAGGCCATCGTCGATTTTTTCCACGAGCCGCACAACCGCGCCGAACTGGCCGAGCTTTTGGAGCTGGCGCGGCCCGCCGCCTTCGTCTCGACCGCGCGCGAAACCGAATGGACCGGCAAGACCATCGTCTTCACCGGCAGCCTGGAAACGATGAGCCGCGACGAGGCCAAGGCCCAGGCCGAGCGGCTGGGCGCGCGGGCCGCGGGCTCGGTCAGCGCCAAGACCGACCTGGTCGTCGCTGGGCCGGGCGCGGGATCGAAGCTGAAGAAAGCCGAGGAACTCGGCATCCGCGTCATCGGCGAGGCCGAATGGGCGGAAATTGTGGCGGAGGCTTAACCGGCCTCCAGCACCAGCACGCACCATTCCCCATCACCCCGCTCGACCAGCTTCATTCCCTCCGACTCATAGGCGGCAATGACTGCGTCGGCCTGGGTGTCGAGCAGGCCGGCGAGGATGACGTTGGCGCCGGGCGCGACCGACTTGGCGAAGGCCGGCGCCAGTTCGATCAGCGGGCCGGCGAGGATGTTGGCGATCAAGAGGTCGAACGGCGCGCGGGCCTGGATCAGTGGATGATCCATGCCGTCCGCGACCGCGAGCAGCAGCTGCCCGGGGCCATGGCCCAGCTTCACGCCGTTGATCAGCGCATTCTCCTCGCTGACCCGGACCGCGATCTCGTCGATGTCGGTGGCGATCGCCTTCGCCTCCGGCCACAGTGCCATCGTCGCGAAGGTCAGCAGGCCGGTGCCGGTGCCAATGTCGGCGATATTGGCGAAGCGCTTGCCGCCGACCTCCAGCCGGTCGAGCGCGGCGAGGCAGCCGGCGGTGGTGTCATGCTGGCCGGTGCCGAAGGCGAGGCCGGCGTCGATCTCGAAATTGACGGTGTCCGCCGGCCGGTCGGCATAATGCATCGGCGTGTGGACGAAGAAGCGGCCTGCGCGGATGGGCCCAAGCCCCTGCTGACTCATCGTCACCCAATCGGTGGTGTCCTCGAGATGTTCGACCTCGGGCTCGCTGTCGGCGGCGAGGCGGCGGAGCAGGACCAGCTCCTGCGTGGTCGGCTGTTCGGCGAAATAGGCATGGATGCGCCAGTCGTCGGGCGCATGCGGGTCGGGCTCGTCGGCGACGATGACCGGCGGCTCGTCGGCATGGGCAAAGAGGTCGGCGCCGTCCGGTAGCGCCTCGGCCTCGGCGCGGGTGCAGTGAAGTGTGACCCGCCAGCTCATTTGGGCGCGGCCTCCTTCGCCAGCCGCTCGTCGAGGCTCTTGGTCTGCTTCGCGGCATAGCTGCGGCATCCCTCGGGGTCGAACAAGGGCTGCTTGCCCGCCATCCGGTCCCGCATTCCGCTGGCCGACGGGTGCGGAGTCAGCAATATCTCGCACGGGCTGCCGGCGACCTTGGCGATCGAGGCGCGATAGGCGGTGAGATATTCCGGATTGTCGCCGAACTTGTAATCGTCGCGGCTGACCGGCGTCAGGCTGTCGGCATAGACCATTGTCCGGCAGACGCCGCCGTCGCAGCTTTCCCAGCGCCAGCTTGTGGCGCCGGGCGTATGCCCTGGCGTTGTCATCGCGAACAACCGGATGTTGCCCAGTCGAACGTCCCCGCCGTCGTCGATCACCCGCCCGACATTGGCGGCGGGGAAGGGTGGGTGCATCCCGGCTTGCGGATCGTCATTGCTGGGCAAGCCAGTATTGAGCACCTTCTCCGCTGGTCCGGAGGCGACCAGCGTCGCGCCGGTCCATTGCTGCAGCCGCGCAATGCCACCGACATGGTCGATATGCTCATGGCTGATCAGCAGGTATTTGATGTGCGTCAGATTGAACCCAAGCTGCCGGACATTTTCGGCAACCAGTTCCGCGCCCGCCTCGGTGCCCGCGTCGATCAGCACATGGCCGTCCTCGCCCGCGATCAGGACGGCGCTGATGCCGCAGGTGCCGACCAGGTAAGTGTTGCCGTGAATGCGGACGGGCGGCGCCGGCTTGTCCCACTCGTCCCAGTCCTTGCAGGTGGCCGCCCATTGCGGACCATATTCCTCGATCGGGGCCCTGGGCCGCTCGACCTGGCGGGGCGTCTTGCCGAGCGGGATGGTGATCTGGGCCGAGGCGGTGGCGGCCAGCAGGACCGAGGCGAGCGCGGCCCTAGCGAACATAGCTGGCTCCGTTGAGATCGATCACCGATCCGGTCGAGGCGGCGGGGGCGTCGATCGCCAGCCAACGGATCGCCTCGGCGACCTCGGCGGTACTGGTGACGCGGCCGAGCGGGATGTCGGCGACGATTGCCGCGCCGCCGCGGCCCCGGAGATATTCTTCGGTCATCTCCGACACGGTGAAGCCGGGCGCCACGGCGAAGGCGAGGATACTCTCGGCGGCATAGCCGCGGGCGATGGTCCTGGTCATGCCGATCAGGGCGGACTTGGACGCGGCATAGTGCCAGTGGTTCGCAGAATCTCCCCGAAAGGCGGCACGGCTCGCGACATTGACAATACGCCCGCCGCCGTTGGCTTTGAAATGGCTCACTGCCAGTCGGCATAGGTCTGCTGCCGCCTGCAGGTTGACGGCAAGGGTGCGCGCCCAGGCATGTTGCCAGTCATCGTCTGAGGCATCGTCGGCGACGCCTTCATAGATACCGGCATTGTTGACCAGCACGTCGATCCGCCCGCCGAGGTGGCCCAGCGCCGCTTCCCAGACTTTCCGAGGCGACGCGGCATCGGCGAGGTCGCCGGCAATCAGTCCGTTCCCTCCTTTTGTGGAGTGGCCCGCAACGCGATGGCCGGATGAGGTCAATGCTTCGAGGGTCGCGGCGCCGATGCCGCGGCTGGCGCCGGTCAGGAGGATGTTCATGGGTTTGGCCTAGCCCATAAACCCATCCTTCGTCATTCCCGCGAAAGCGGGAACCTAG
>DASTOV010000075.1:0-8441 GCA_035720125.1 Sphingomicrobium sp.
GCTGCTCTCGACGCGATCCTCGCCGAAGGCCCGGCGCTGGTGGCCATCCAGATGGTCAATAATGAAACCGGGATCATCCAGCCGCTCGACCGGTTGGCGCCGAAGATCCGGGAGGCGGATTCGCTGCTGCTCGCCGACTGCGCGCAGAGCGCGGGCAAGCATCCCTTGCCTGATGCCGATTTCATTGCACTTTCGGCCCACAAGCTGGGCGGGCCGCCTGGGATCGGCGCGCTGCTGGTCAAGGATCTTGGCGCGCTGGAGCCGGTGGGCGGGCAGGAAAAGGGCTATCGGCGGGGCACGCAGGATGCGCCAAGTGCGCTGGCGTTTGCCGCTGCACTGGCCGCCAGGCCCTACGATATGGGGCGCCTGTCTTCCTTGCGGGCGACGCTTGATGAAGGGGTCAAGGCCGCCGGTGGCGTGGTGATCGGCGAGGGGAGCCCGAGGCTGCCGACGATCGGCGCGATCGCTCTTCCCGGTGCGTCGAGCGCATCCTTGCTCGTCCAGTTCGACCTTGCCGGCATGGCCGTTTCTGCCGGCAGCGCCTGCTCCTCGGGCAAGATGAAGGAAAGTGCGGTGCTGGCCGCGATGGGCGTCGCGCCGGAAATCGCTGCCGGCTTCCTGCGGATCAGCTTCGGGCCGCGGACGACCGAGGCGGATGTCGAGGCATTCCTTGCTGAATGGGCGCGGATCTCGAGCCGCGCGCGGGCGGCATGATCTACCTCGACTATCAGGCGACGACGCCACCCGCCCCTGAAGTAGCGGCGGCGATGCGGCCCTGGATCGAGGAGAAATTCGCCAATCCGCACAGTCCTTCGCTGTGGGGCCGTGAAGCGGCAGCGGCGATCGAGGTGGCGCGGGACCGGGTTGAACAGGCAATTGGCCTTGTGGGCGGGAGATTCGCCTTCACGTCGGGAGCCACCGAGGCGCTCAATTGGGCGATCAAGGGGACCTTTGAGGACGCAGACCGCCGCAGGCTGGTGACCGTCGCCACTGAGCATGCCGCCGTGCTCGACACCGCCGAATGGCTGGAAGGCAAGGGTATCGAGGTCGTCCGCCTCCAGGTCGGCGTTGATGGCCTGGTCGACCTTGACCTGGCCGAAGCGCTGATCGACGACAAAACCGCTCTGGTCGCGGTCATGCTGGTCAACAACGAAATCGGCGTCATCCAGCAGGTCGCCCAGTTTGCGCGGATGGCGCATCACGTCGGCGCGCTGATGCTGTGCGACGCCGTCCAGGGTTTCGGGCGCATGGTCATTCCCGAGGGTCCGGACCTGATTGCCGTATCGGCCCACAAGATCCACGGCCCAAAGGGTGTCGGCGGCCTGTGGATGCGAGCCGGGGCCGAGCCCGAGCCATTGCTGCATGGCGGCGGACAGGAGCAGGGATTGCGCTCGGGCACATTGGCGCCGGCGCTTTGCGTGGGCATGGGCGAGGCCGCGCGGCTGGCCGCCGAACGGCGCGAAGCGGACATGGTGCATGTTGAGAAACTATTTGAACTTGCGCTGGCAACGCTTGGACCAGGCTGGATAATCAATGGCAGTGTCGAGCATCGATATCGCGGCAACCTGAACATCCGCCGGGACGGGCTCGACGCCGCGCGACTGATCGCGGACTTGAGGAACCTGGCCTTTTCGCTGGGCTCGGCCTGTGCCAGCGGCTCGGGTCGGCCCAGCCATGTCCTGAGGGCGATCGGATTGGGCGACCGTTCGGCCCGTTCGTCGATCCGCCTGGGCTTCGGTCGTTACACAGGTGAGGAGGAGCTTGCTTCTGCCTGCCGCCGGATCAACGAGGCAGCGCACGAGCAGGCGCATCTCCCCGTATGACCCCAAGGGCCATGATCAAGGTTCGGTTCCTGAAGGCCGACGGGACTCTCGACCATGAGGTCGAGGCACCGGCGGGGACCAACCTGCTCGACCTGGCGCAGCGGGAAGGACAGCCCCTCGAAGGCGCCTGCGAAGGTCAGATGGCCTGTTCGACCTGCCATGTCGTGGTCGCCAAGGAGGATTTCGGCCGCCTTCCGGCTGCCAGCGAGGAAGAAGATGATCTGCTCGACTTCGCCTGGGCGGTGCGGCCGACCTCACGGCTCGCCTGCCAGATCAACCTGACCGAGGACATGGGCACGCTCACCGTGCAGATGCCGGGCGGTGCCTATAATCTGGATCGCTAGTCACCCTCCGGCAGCGGAACGCCAACTCGCGTGTCCACGGCGTTCTTGCTGGGCTTGGGGCGCTTGCCCTTTGGGCGGGCCGGGAGTCGCGCTTCAAGCTCCGGCAAGGTGATCCAGCCTTGGCCACGGCCATCAAGGAGCTTGAATCGACTGGATGCAGCCTGTCTGAATTCCGTCAGCGTTATCGCGCGGTTGAAGTCGGCGTCGGCGCTCGCAACAGGCTGGGGAATATTGAGAATCCCATAGCGGGCGGCGCCCTGTAGGCCGTTTACGTTATAGCCGTCGTGATCGTCATGCTTGGGCTTGGGCTGGCCCCGGGCCTGACGCCAATCCGAATTCACCTGGATTTCCGGTGCAATCTCCAGCTCGTAGGTCCGGCGTTCGTCCGGATCGATCTGCCCGTCATGATTGCTGTCGAGCCTGACGAAAAAGCGTTCCGCATCGGCCTGCATTTCATCGGCGGTCAGCATGCCATCCTGGTTCCGATCGGCCTGGACGAACCAGCGTGCAATGGGCGCCTCGCCCGTCGAGGGAGGGCGGAATGGCTCGCCCATCGGGCTGATGAACGGCGCCCAGGGAAAGGCCTTGACGATGATCGGCGCCTCCTCTGCCACGGCAGCGGCCATCAGGACTGCGACGATCATTGGGTGCCAGGGCATAAGATGATCTCCGTCATCACTATGCCCTAGTCTCGCTGCCCGCGTGAACGATTGATGAAGGGCTGGCCGGCCTTGCAACTGCCAGCCATCCCCGCCATATGGCCAACGGAAGTCGGCGGACGGCGCTGTCGCCAACCTGGTCAGGTCCGGAAGGAAGCAGCCACAACGATTTCGTGCCGGGTCGTCGGCTTCCACCCTCCCGAAATGCCGAGCACAGCGCAGCGATTGCTTGTGATCGCAAGCAGTGCGTAGAGCCATTGAGGGGCGGGCGGCCTGTGCCGAAGGCGACAGGACCGACGGCGCGAATTTACTTCGCGCCGGCGTGCGTCCGAATTCCAAGAAAAGCGGGATCCCCGCTTTCGCGGGGATGACGATTAGTCCTAAACCATTTGCATGGACGACGAATCGCCGGGCCTGGGGCTCGACCTTCCCGAACAGCCTGCAAAGGCAGACGAGGCGCATTACCGCGTGCTCGCCCGCAAATATCGCCCGCAGACCTTTGCCGAGCTGATCGGCCAGGACGCGATGGTGAAGACGCTGGGCAACGCCATCGAGCGCGGCCGCATCGCCCATGCCTTCCTGCTGACCGGGGTGCGCGGGGTCGGCAAGACCTCGACCGCGCGGCTCGTCGCCAAGGCGCTCAATTGCATCGGCCCGGACGGGCAGGGCGGCCCGACCATCAACCCCTGCGGCATATGCGAGCCGTGCCGGGCGATTGCCGAAGGCCGCCATATCGACGTGATCGAGATGGACGCCGCGTCGCACACCGGCGTCGACGATGTCCGCGAGATCATTGAGGCGGTGCGCTATGCCAGCGTGTCCGCGCGCTACAAGATCTACATCATCGACGAGGTCCACATGCTGTCGAAGAGCGCGTTCAACGCGCTCCTGAAGACGCTGGAGGAACCACCGGCCCATGTGAAATTCCTGTTCGCCACCACCGAGGTGAACAAGGTGCCGGTCACGGTCCTGTCGCGATGCCAGCGGTTCGACCTCCGCCGTATCCCGGCGGAAAAGCTTGCCGAACATTTCACCCAGGTCGCCGAGGCGGAAGGGGTCGAGGTCGAAGAAGAGGCGCTGCTCGCCATTGCCCGCGCTGCCGAAGGTTCGGCGCGCGATGGGCTGTCGATCCTGGACCAGGCGATTGCCCACGGCCAGGGCAGGGTCACCGCCGACCAGGTCCGCGACATGCTGGGCCAGGCGGACCGCGGCCGGATCCGCCACTTGCTGGAAACGCTGCTGACCGGTGACGTCCCGGCGGCCATCGGGCAGCTCGACGAGGCTCATGCGCTGGGCATCGAACCCGGATCGCTGATCCGAGGCCTCATGGAATCGCTGCACGCGGTAACTCGATCCAAAGCTGGCGCGGGAGCCGATCCGCTGCAGTCCGCCGAGGAGCGCGAGCATAGCGCCGAGCTCGCCGTGAAGCTCAGCTGGGGCAATCTCCATCGCCTGTGGCAGCTGCTGTTGAAAGGACTGGAGGATGTCCGGATCGCTCCGGACCCGCATGAAGCTGCGACCATGGCGCTGCTTCGCCTGATCCACGCCGCCGACATGCCCGATCCCTCGGCGCTGGCGGCTATGCTTGCAGGTGGCCCCGTTCCTGCAACGGCGGCTGCAGTCCCGCCGGCCGCACCGTCGGCTCAGCCCAAGTCGAGGCTTCCGTCCGATTTCCCGTCGCTGGTCGAAGCGGTGGAACGACAGGGCAAACAGCTGCTCGGCGTCCAGCTGCGCGACCATGTCGGGCTCGTCAGCTTTGCGCCCGGCGAAATGGTACTGAAGCCGTTGAAGCCGCTTGGTCCCGATTTTCCACGCGATCTGGCGGCGGCGGCAAAGGAAGCGACCGGCCTGGCCTGGCAGGTGCGCCTGACGGACGAAGGCGGCGCGCCCTCGCTGCAGCAGCAGGAAACCATGGCCGAGGAACGAATTCGCGCCGAAGTACTTGAAGAGGCGAACATCAAGAGCCTGCTGGAAGAATTCCCCGACGCCACCCTGGAAACCATCGACCGGAAAGAAGCGTGACCATGCCGAGCCTCGACGACATCATGAAAATGGCCGAAGCGGCGCAGCAGCAGCTGGCCCAGGCGCAGGAAAATCTCGACAAGGTCGAGGTCGAAGGCGTGTCCGGCGGCGGGCTGGTCAAGGTCCGCGCCACCGCCAAGGGTCGGATCCTGGGCGTTTCGATCGATGACAGCCTGCTGGTTCCGGCCGAAAAGGCCATGCTGGAAGATCTGGTTGCGGCGGCGATCAACGATGCTCGTGGCAAAGCGGATGCGGCGGCCGGCGAACAGATGCAGCAGATGACCTCAGGCCTGGAACTGCCGCCCGGCTTCAAATTGCCTTTCTAGTTGGCGTAGGTTCGCAAATCCGGGTCGTCCGGCAGCAACAATGCTGACGGCTTGTCTGCTCGACGATCCGCGGTCAAAGTGCGACCGGATCGGGAAGAGGAGTAGCGCCTTGCGACTTGGGGCAATGCAGGACTGGCCGCTTCGGGTGATGCGGCTGGTCGACCATGCCGAACGCGAGCATGGAGACACCGAAGTGGTGACGGCCTGGGCGGACGGCTCGGTCACTCGCACCGACTGGCGCACCATTGCGAGCGATGCGCGGCGCATGGCGCAGGCGCTCGAGGCGCTCGGCATCAAAAAGGGCGACCGGGTCGCGACCCTGGCCATGAACCATGGCCGGCACCTCGTCGCCTGGTACGGCGCGGTCGGCATGGGCTGCATCCTTCACACCATCAATCCGCGCCTGTTCGACGACCAGCTCGAATATATTGCCAATCACGCGGAGGACCGGGTTCTGCTCTACGACCGCGTGTTTACGCCGATCATCGAGCGCATGAAGCCGAAGTGGACCACGATCGAGCATTATATCTGCTTCGACCCCGCGGAAGGCGAGCAGGGCTTCCCGCAGTGGATCGCGGAACATGATGGCGATTATCAATGGGTCGATGGCGACGAGCGTGAGCCGATCGGCCTGTGTTACACCTCCGGAACCACCGGCAACCCCAAGGGCGTCATCTACGAGCACCGCTCGACGATGCTCCACACGCTGACCGAGGCGTCGCCGGACATTTTCAACCTGTCGAAGCGAGCAGTGGTGCTGCCGATCGTGCCCATGTTCCACGCCAATGCCTGGGGCGTGCCCTGGGCGGCTCCGATGGTCGGCTGCAAGCTGGTGCTGTCGGCAGACTATCGGCCGGACCGGATGTGCACCTTGTTCCGCGAGGAGGGCGTGACCCACTCCGCCGGCGTGCCGACGGTCTGGCTCACCATGATCGAGCACATCCTCAGGACCGGCGATGAGCTGGGCGACCTGCAGCAGGTCACCATCGGCGGCTCGGCCGCACCGCGGGCGATGATCAAATGGTTCCTGGAACGGGGTATCGAGGTCGGCCACGCGTGGGGCATGACCGAAACGTCGCCGATCGGCACCTGCGGCTCGCGCCCCCACGGCTGGGAGGGCTACAGCCTGGAGGAGAAGGTCGACTATATTGCCCGTCAGGGCCGGCCGCCGTTTGGAGTCGAGCTGCGCGCCGTTGACGACAACGGCAACGTCCAGCCGCGCGATGGCGAAACGTCCGGGCGGCTGCAGATCCGCGGGCCATGGATCCTCAAGCGCTATTTCAAGGCGGAAGAGGATGCGACCGAGGATGGCGACTGGTTCGACACCGGGGACGTCGCCGCGCTCCATCCGGACGGCACGGTGCAGATCACCGACCGCTCGAAGGATGTGATCAAGTCGGGCGGCGAGTGGATCAGCTCGATCGAGCTGGAAAATGCCGCGGTCGGCTGCCCCGGCGTCAAGGAAGCCGCTGCCATCGGAATCCCGCACCCCAAGTGGGACGAACGGCCGCTGCTGGTCTGCGTCAGGGTGGAAGGCATGGAGGTTTGCGCAGTCAAGATCCGCGAGCATCTGACGGCCCATGTCGCCAAGTGGTGGCTGCCCGACGCGATCGAGTTCGTCGACGAATTGCCGCACACCGCGACCGGCAAGCTCAGTAAGCGGACCTTGCGCGAGCAGTTCCGGGATTATCGCTTCGCCGATGCGGAAGCGATGGTGGGTAGAGATTAGTAATTCGTGCCCCTGCGAAGTCAGGGGCCCAGCCAGGCTCCGAAAGGAGCCTTGGATTGCCGTCATACGGCTCTGCAAATTGGTCGTCGCTGCTTTGTTGCGAGTCTGGGCCCCTGCCTTCGCAGGGGAGCATTGCGCTGTACCCGCTAAGCCCCTAAGTGCCCGGTCAAATCCCAACCCGTTTCGGAGTTTCGCGACCCCATGGCCGCCCAATATGCATTTGTGATGAAGGACATGACCAAGTCCTTCCCCGGCGCGCAAAAGCCGGTGCTGAACCACATCAACCTGCAATTTTATCATGGCGCCAAGATCGGCATCGTCGGGCCAAACGGCGCCGGCAAGTCGACCCTGATGAAGATCATGGCAGGCATCGACAAGGAATTTCAGGGCGAGGCCTGGCCGGGCGAGAATGTCACGGTCGGCTACCTCCCTCAGGAGCCGCAGCTCGACCCGAGCAAGAACGTCCTTGAAAATGTCAAGGACGGAGCGCGCGAGGTGGCCGACATGGTCGATCGCTTCAACGCCATCTCGGCCGAGATGGGCGACCCAAAGGACGACACCGATTTCGACGCGCTGATGGAGGAAATGGGCACCCTCCAGGAAAAGATCGACGCGGTCGATGGCTGGACGCTCGACAATCAGCTCGAGGTCGCGATGGAGGCGCTCCGCTGCCCCCCGTCCGACTGGTCGGTCGAGAACCTGTCCGGCGGTGAGAAACGTCGCATCGCGCTGACCCGCCTTTTGATCCAGAAGCCGTCGATCCTGCTGCTGGACGAACCCACCAACCATCTCGACGCGGAAAGCGTGCAGTGGCTGGAAAGCCATCTAAAGGAATATCCGGGCGCGGTGCTGATGATCACCCACGACCGCTATTTCCTCGACAATGTGGTCAGCTGGATCCTCGAGATCGATCGCGGGAAATACTTCCCCTACGAGGGCAATTATTCGACCTACCTCGAAAAGAAGGCCAAGCGCCTCGAGCAGGAAGAACGCGAAGAAAGCGGCCGCCAAACCGCCATCCGCCACGAACTGGAATGGATCCGACAGGGTGCCAAGGCCCGCCAGGCCAAGTCGAAGGCGCGCATCGCCAAGTTTGACCAGCTCGTCGCCGCCCAGGAGAAATATACGCCCGGCAAGGCGGAAATCCTGATCCAGGTGCCCGAGCGCCTTGGCGGCAAGGTCATCGAGGTGAACAATATCTCAAAGGCCTATGGCGACAAGCTTCTGTTCGACGACCTGTCCTTCAGCCTGCCGCCGGGTGGGATCGTCGGCGTGATCGGCCCGAACGGCGCCGGCAAGTCGACCCTGTTCAAGCTGATTACCGGCCAGGAGCAGCCGGACTCGGGCAATATCGACATCGGCCCGACGGTGCACCTCGGCTATGTCGACCAGAGCCGCGATCATTTGAATGACAAGAACAATGTCTGGCAGGAGATCTCCGGCGGCGAGGAGAAGATCCTGGTCGGCAAGCGCGAGGTGAGCTCGCGCGCCTACGTCGCGAGCTTCAACTTCGCCGGCAGCGACCAGCAGAAGAAGGT
>DASTOV010000076.1:0-13742 GCA_035720125.1 Sphingomicrobium sp.
GCGCCGTTTCCGTTTTTTCGGATTCGCCGCGATCGGCGTGTCCGTCGCCTTCCTCGCCTTCCTTCTCATCACCATGGCGTGGCAGGGCATCGGCGGATTTACGCGCACCGAGGCCAGGCTGGAGATCGATTTCCCTCGGTCGGACATGTTCATCGCGGAAGCTACTCTGCGTGGGCCGGAAGCGAAGCAGGCGGTCATATCCGCCGGACTTGAAGGTGTGATCGAGCAAGCGGCAGTGATCCAATTCGGGGAAGGTGCCGGCGAGCTGTTCGGCGCGGCAAGCGCTCGCTCGCTCGCGGATCAGCTGATCGATGATCCGACCTTGCTTGCCCGGAAGGCCGAGCTGTGGATTCCCCTGTCTTCCAAGGCCGATGTCGCCGCCAAGTCCGAAGGCGACCCGGCGATGGAAGCGCTGGTCGAGAAGACCAGCACCCGGCGGGTATTCAACTCCAATTTCCTGTCAGCGTCAGATGCGACCGATCCGTCGGTGGTCGGCGTATGGGGCGCGCTCAAGGGCAGCTTCCTCACCATCATCGTAACCATGGCGCTGGCGTTTCCCATCGGCGTCCTTGCGGCGCTTTACCTTGAAGAATTCGCCCCAAGGAACCGCTGGACCGACATTATCGAAGTTTCGATCAACAACCTGGCCGCGGTGCCGTCGATCATTTTCGGACTGCTTGGCCTGGCGGTGTTCCTGAACTTCATGCATTTGCCGCGTTCGGCGCCGCTCGTCGGCGGCCTGACCCTGGCGTTGATGACCATGCCGGTTATCGTCATTGCCGGGCGCAACGCGATCAAGTCCGTGCCTCCTTCCATTCGCGACGCCGCCCTTGGCGTCGGCGCGTCGAAAATGCAGGTGGTCTTCCATCATGTGCTTCCGCTGGCGCTGCCCGGCGTCCTCACCGGTACCATCATCGGAATGGCCCGCGCCCTGGGGGAGACCGCGCCACTGCTGATGATCGGCATGCGCGCATTCATCGCATCCCCACCTCAAGGCTTCACCAATCCGGCAAGCGTGCTGCCCGTTCAGATTTTCCTTTGGTCGGACGAAGTCGACCGCGGCTTCGTCGAAAAGACCAGCGCCGCGATCATCGTGCTGCTCATCTTCATGCTGTTGATGAACGGGCTGGCCATCTATTTACGAAACAAATTCGAGCGTCGCTGGTAGGCAGAATGAAAATGATTGAGACCATGGCTCCCACCCCGGCCGAAGCCGAAGAACCGGCGCTGGTCGACGGTCCGCCAAAGATGAGCGCCCGAAACGTCGACGTATTCTACGGCGAGAAACAGGCATTGCACGCCGTCAGCGTCGAGATTCACGACGACAAGGTTACCGCTTTTATCGGTCCATCCGGCTGCGGCAAGTCGACTTTCCTCAGATGCCTCAACCGCATGAACGACACGATTCCGGGTGCCCGAGTAACTGGTGAAATTGAGCTGGATGGGAACGACATCTATGCTTCCGAAATGGACGTCGTCCAACTTCGGGCGCGCGTCGGCATGGTGTTTCAAAAGCCGAATCCCTTCCCCAAATCCATCTACGAGAATGTCGCCTATGGCCCGCGCATCCACGGCCTCGCCGGCAACAAGTCGGATCTCGACGGCATCGTCGAAAAGTCGCTGAAGCGCGCTGGTTTATGGGATGAGGTCAAGGAGCGGCTGCAGGAGAGCGGCACCGCGCTTTCGGGCGGCCAGCAGCAGCGACTGTGCATTGCCCGCGCCATTGCGGTCGATCCGGAAGTGATCCTGATGGACGAGCCCTGCTCCGCGCTCGACCCGATTGCGACCGCCAAGATCGAGGAGCTGATCCATGAACTGCGCGGTCGCTATGCGATCGCGATCGTCACCCACAACATGCAGCAGGCCGCGCGCGTTTCCCAGCGAACGGCCTTCTTCCATCTGGGCGAGCTGGTTGAATATGGACGGACGAAAGACATTTTCACCAACCCGCGCCAACAGCGCACCCAGGACTATATCACCGGCCGTTACGGCTGATCGGAAAGGACGAATATGGCCGCCACGAGTGGACATACGATCAAGGCGTTCGACGAAGATCTCGACCGGTTGCGCGCGCTCATCAGCGAAATGGGCGGGCTGGCCGAACATGCCATCCGGGAGTCGATGCGCTGCCTCGTCCAGCACGATCTGAAGGGAGCGGCCAAGGTCGTCGAGGACGACAAGAAGCTGGACGCCCTTGAGACCGAGACCGAGAAGCGCGCCGTGCAGCTGATCGCACTGCGAGCACCGATGGCGGCCGATTTGCGCGACGTTGTCGCCGCCATGAAGATATCGAGCGTGGTCGAGCGGATTGGCGATTATGCCAAGAACATCTCGAAGCGCGTCCCACTGCTGGCTGACCGAGACATCGAACCCCTGTCGCTGATGCCGGAGATGGCCAAGATTGCGACGCAGATGGTGCACGACGTGCTCAACGCCTTCGTCGAGCGCGACGCCGAAGCCGCGGTGCGCGTCTGCGAGCGGGACAAGGCGGTTGACGATTTCTACAATTCGATCTTCCGCACGCTCCTCACCTACATGATGGAGAACCCGAGCAACATCGGCCAGTCGGCACACCTCTTGTTCATCGCCAAGAATGTCGAGCGCGTCGGCGATCACGCCACCAATATCGCCGAGATGGTCTATTACGCGGCTACCGGCGAACATATGCCCGAGCGCCCACGGGGCGAAGATTCCTTCACCGAGATGGACTGAGACCGGAATGTTGCCCAAGCGACTTTTGCTGGTTGAAGACGACCGCGCTCTCGCAGAGCTGGTGTCGTTCCACTTTGACAGAGCCGGCTATGCCGTGACCCGGACCGGGGACGGCGAGGAAGCACTGATCCTGGCAGAGGAGGTCAAGCCGGACCTCGTACTGCTCGATTGGATGATCGAGGGAATTAGCGGGATCGAGGTGTGCCGACGGCTCCGCCGCCGCCAGACCACCGCCAATGTGCCGATCATCATGCTGACCGCGCGCGGCGAGGAGGACGACCGGATTCGGGGCCTCGAAACCGGCGCCGACGATTATATGACCAAGCCGTTCAGCCCGAAGGAGCTGGTGGCGCGCGCGGGAGCGGTACTCCGCCGCGTACGCCCGGCACTCGCCGCCGAGGCGCTGGCATATGCGGGCCTTGAAATGGACCTGGTTGCGCATCGCGTCCGCCGCAATGGCCAGTCGATCCAGCTCGGCCCAACCGAATATCGCCTGCTCCGCCATTTTCTGGAGAACCCAGGGCGGGTCTTCTCGCGGCAGCAGCTACTGGAGACGGTTTGGCCGCACAGCGAGGACATCGAACTTCGCACCGTGGACGTTCATATCCGCCGCCTTCGGCTGGCGCTTGGAGAGCCTGACGTGGTCCGGACGGTTCGCTCGGCGGGATATGCGCTGGACGCGGAAGGCCTGAACTAGGCCATATGCGGGCGAGGGACTTGAATCCCGTCGCTCCCTTCCCCATTGCGGCGCCATGTCCCGCCGCAAGAAGTCGCACCAGAGCCACGGAAGTTCGCAGCGCCCCCGCTTCTGGGGCAAGCACGCGGTGGCCGCGGCTCTCGACAATCCCGATCGCAAGGTGCTGAAGGCCTGGGCGACGCGCGAAGCGGCCAATTTCATGCAGTTCCCGCCCGAGATGAACGTCCAGATGGCAGAGGCGCCCGACCTTGGCAGGATGGTTCCGCAAGACGCGCCGCACCAAGGGGTGGTCATCGAGGTCGAGCCACTCGACGATATCTGGCTGGCCGATCTCCTTGGCGATGCGCCAGAGCGGGCCACGTTGCTGGTGCTCGACCAGGTTACCGACCCGCACAATGTGGGCGCGATCCTCCGCTCCGCCGCGGCATTTGGCGCAATCGGCATCGTTACCCAGGATCGCCATGCCCCGCCCGAAGGCGGCGCGCTGGCCAAGGCGGCTTCCGGCGCCCTGGAGCGCGTTCCATGGGTCAGGGTGGTCAACCTTGCCCGGGCACTGGAGGAAATCGCCGAGGCCGGGTTCTGGCGAATTGGTCTCGCCGGCGAAGTGACCACTGAACTTAAAGAAGCGTTGGGACCTAAGCGGGTCGCACTTGTCCTGGGTGCTGAGGGCCCTGGTATGCGATCCAACACGCGGGAGCATTGCGATGCGCTGGCCAGGCTCCCTATTTCGGACGCGGTGGAGAGCCTCAATGTTTCCAACGCTGCCGCTGTCGCCCTCTATGCCGCGAGTGTCGCCTAATGGTTCGAACGACTGAATCCCTGCATCAAAGCCTGGACGCTCTGGCAGAGCGCGAGCAGGCCTTCGCCCAGGTGCTGGACACGCATGGCAAGCCGGAGCCTCGGATCAGCGAGCCGGGAGTGGAGACCTTGTTGCGGACCATCGTCGGCCAGCAGGTCAGCGTCCATGCCGCCCGGTCGATGTGGAACAAGCTGACGGCCAAATTCGGTCTGCCGGTCGATCTGAACGCGCTGCTAGGCGCCAGCGACGAAGAAATGCGCGAGGCCGGCATGTCGCGGCAGAAGGCAGGCTATCTCCGCAGTCTTGCCGGACTGGTCCTTTCGGGCGAGCTTGATCTTGGCGACCTCCCCAAAGACGATGAGGAAGCAATTGCCCAGCTGGTCAAGATCAAGGGTATCGGCCGGTGGTCGGCGGAGATTTATCTGCTGTTTGCGGAAGGCCGCGGCGACATTTGGCCGGCGGGCGATCTCGCGGTGCAGGTCGAGATCGGCAAGCTGATGGGCTTTGACGGCAAGCCCACCGAGAAACAGTTGCGCGAGCTGGCCGAGAAATGGCGGCCACATCGCGGCGCGGCAGCAGTGCTGGCCTGGCACTCCTATAATGCGCCGCCGCTTTGACATTTGCCCGCCGGCCTGGCCCGCCAGCGGATCTCCGATCAGGCGTTTTGCATCCCGACAATATGCGGACGGACGCTAAGATTCCGCGATGTGCGCGGCCCCTGGTCAATTCGAAACGGCGCCAGCTTTTCATCTTCTTCACTGCCGCGGCCGATCAGGAAGCTTGCCGAGGCATGGCCGTCGCTTGAACCGAAGCGATAGATGATGTTGAGGCCGACGAGCGGCACGAACAACTTGCGTCCACCGGCTTCAAAATGATGAACCTGCTCCAGCGGGAGGCGCCCCATGCTCTTCAATGAAACGCGGCCAAGCGGCGGAATCGACGCCATCCGGTCGCCGTCTACCGCCGGATTCTGGAAGAAAGTGGCGATTTCGCGGTCCTGACCAATGTGCGCGGTGAACAATTCCGCATGCACCAGGACATCCCGTGCTGGAGCCGAGCCGGCGTTGGCGATGACAATTTCGAACATGACCATGACCTCATGTTCGGTCACGACAACTCGATCGGCGTGGAATTCGACATTGAGCTGCGGCTTCAAGCGCGTGGCAACGATCGTTCCGTCGCTGACCGGCTTGGGAATCACGGCTTCCTGAGGCGCCCCCTTGGACGGCAATGGATCGGGACGAGGATCCGGCCGGGGCTGGGCTCTCGACGGAATCGGGTCTGCGCGAGGATGTACCGGCGGAACCGGCTGGACTTCGGCAGCGGATTCTGGAGCCAATCCGGCGAAAGCCATGCGGCCCGGGTCTCCATGACGCCGACCGCGATCCCGTCGGTTCCATAGGATGAGGCCTCCGCCTGCGATCAAGGCCAACAGGATTCCGAGCCGAGTCCAGGAAAAGAGTCCGTCGTTCGAGCCTGTCGGCGATGCGACGATTCCCGAATCATAGTCTTGCTGCGGCGCAGGGTTGGTCGTGACATCCAGCGGCAATGAAGGCGTTATTGGCGGCTCGCGCGTCGTTTGCTGCCCTGCCGTCAAACTCTCCCCTACAGCAGGAGGAAGTGTGGTCGGTCGTTGCGCCGTCGATTGGACAGTCGAACGTGAGGCCTCGGCAGCCTCCGAAGGGACTGCTTCTCCGCTACGCGGTGGCGCGGCTGCCGTGTCGGCCGGCTGGGCCGGCGTTGCCGCCGGCCGGTCCGCAGGGCGCGTGACCGTCCCTTGCAGATTGAAGTCGCGCAGCTGGGCCGGACCGATTGTCTCAGCCGACGGCGGCGGGGCTGCGGTGACATCGACCGGGGCCTCGCTGTTCTGCGCCAAGACAGGCGTACCGAGGACGAGCGCCAGCGCCGCGGCAAATCCGGCAAAAATCCCAAATGTCATGCGGCACAATGCCGTCATTCTCCCCCGCCCTGCAGTTGCTGGATGAGAAGCGCCCGCCTGTCCCCACGGCCGGCGCCTTGCAAGCCGCTATTGGCGAGAATCAGCTGCCGAGACAAGCATTTCCGGGCTGAGCGGTGGCTGAACATGTGCAGACCGATACCATTTTGCATCTACTTTCCAGCATCAACCATCCTGCCCGCGCAGCGCCCGCGCATATCGAGCCGACTTTTCGGCGTAGTGAGCTGCGGAAAGACGAAGCAGAGCAACCTGGTCGTCGTTCAGCTGTCGCACTGCGCGCGCCGGCGAGCCCACAATCAGGCTGCGCGGCTCGAACTGCCTGCCTTCCGTCACCAGCGCGCCCGCGCCGACGATGCACTGCGCACCAATCACCGCCGCATTGAGGATGCGAGCGCCCATGCCGATCAGCGCTTCCTCCTCGACCGTGCAGCCGTGAAGGATCGCCTGATGGCCGACGGTAACTCTTGCGCCGATGGTCAGTGGCGCTCCCGGGTCGGAATGGCCGATGGCGCCGTCCTGAAAATTGCTTTCCTCGCCCAGGATGATCGGCGTGTTGTCGGCGCGGATGACGGCGCCGAACCAGACGCTGGCTCGCGCGCCAAGTCGGACGTCCCCGATCAGGTCGGCCGATGGGGCGACCCAGGCCCCGTCGCCCAGCTGGGGCGCAACTCCGTCGATTGCGTAGATTGGCATGAAACAAAGGCTAGCGTCCGAAACGTCTGCCGCCAATCCGGGATTCTATGCTCGGGCGCGGATGAAACTCCTTCGCACTGCAGCCAATTAGCGATAGGCTAGGCATAATTCGGATTTGCAGGGAGCCTTGCCTTGGAAAGCCATGGACGTCGGGCGGAGCGTGTTCCCCTTCGCGCAGACATCGACTTTCGCCGGACGGGTGAGCACCGTTGGCGGGTCAACCTGCTCGATTTTTCGCCCGAAGGATGCAGGGTCGAACTGCCGGTCACGGTCGTGGAGGACGATACGATCTGGGTATCCCTGCCGGGAATCGAGGCGCTGCAGGGGCGGGTCTGCTGGGTCAAGGAATGGGAGGCAGGCGTCGAGTTCGAACATCCCATCCATCCGGCCGTGTTCGAAATGGTCCATGAGCGGATGCGCCGGGGCGAGTGACGCAATACATATTGGTCATCGACGAGGGAACGACGTCGACCCGAGCGATGCTGTTCGGAGCCGACGGAAGCATCGCCGGAAGCGCGCAGCGCGAGATTAGGCAACATTATCCCGAACCCGGGCATGTCGAGCATGACGCCGCCGAGATCTGGGACGGCACGCTGACCGTATCGCGCGAGATGGTTGATGCCGCGGGCGGAGCCGAAGCTATCGCCGCGATTGGGATTACCAACCAACGGGAAACGGTTGTCGCCTGGGACAAGGCGAGTGGACAGCCGCTGGGCAAGGCGCTGGTCTGGCAAGACCGTCGTTCGGCAGGCCGTTGCGCCGAGTTGCGCGAGGCTGGCCATGAACCGATGGTGCAGGAGCGGACCGGCTTGCTGCTCGACCCTTACTTCAGCGCTTCCAAACTGGAATGGATGCTGGCCATCAGGCCCGAGTTGCGCGCTGCCGGCAGTCGGCTGGCGTGTGGCACCATCGACAGCTGGCTCCTGTGGAAGCTGACTGGCGGCGTGGTTCACGCCACCGACGCCAGCAATGCCAGCCGCACCATGTTGATGACGCTCGATCGCAGTGACTGGGATACTGAACTTTGCGAACTGTTCCATATCGACCCGCGCATCCTGCCGCGAATTGTCGATTGCGCCGGGCAGATTGGCGAAACGGACCCTTCCCTGTTTGGCCGTGCGATCCCGATCTGCGGCATGGCCGGCGATCAACAGGCGGCGACGATCGGACAAGGCTGTCTTAGGCCCGGCGACACGAAGGCAACGTTTGGCACGGGGGCCTTCGTCCTGACCAACAGCGGCGAGCGACCGCCGCACTCCTCCAATCGCCTGCTGACCACCGTCCTCGGCCAAGTGGGAGGGCGTCGCCTGTACGCGCTGGAAGGCAGCATCTTCGTCGCCGGCAGCCTGATGCAGTGGCTTCGGGATTCAGCAGGCCTGTTGGTGAGCGCTCCGGAAAGCGAAGGGCTTGCGCGATCGGTTGCCGACAATGGCGGTGTCTATATGGTGCCGGCCCTGTCGGGTCTTGGAGCGCCACATTGGCGACCGGAGGCGCGAGCCCTGATTTGCGGGATCAGTTTTGCCACCACGCGCGCCCACCTGGTTCGCGCAGCACTGGAAGCGCAGGCACACCAGGTTCACGACCTGATGAAAGCGTTCGAAGCCGACGGCGTAAAATGGGAGAGGCTGAGGATCGACGGCGGAATGGTCGCCAACAATTGGATGGCGCAAGACCTGGCCAACATCTTGGAGCTGGTCGTTGAACGCCCGAACCTCGTGGAAACGACGGCGCTCGGCGCCGCGATGCTGGCGGCCGTCGGAGCGGGCATCTATCCAAACTTGACCGACGCGGCGGCGGCCATGGGCAGCAAAGCGACCTGCTTCGAACCAAAAATGGGCGAAGCTGAGCGCGAGCGTCGCCTGGCGGGTTGGCACGACGCGCTGGCACATGTCTGAGTTCGGTTCGTTCCCTGGCCGGAATGGTGTAAGTGCACGGGGTTTCGAGCTGGCGGGAGGGGGTCATGATTTACCGCAGAGCAGTTGCCATTGCCTTTGTCCTGATGCTCGCTCCGGCGGCACCCGCGGAGGAGCCGGCGCGCCACGCCTTATCTCGAGGAGCGCCGTGGCAGGCCCAGATTTACACCCCCTTCACCGGCTGGTCGGACGAAGAGCGGGAGGGAAAGGACCCGTGGGAGCTCGCCCACAAGTGCGGCGGATCGCTGATTGCGCCCGAGTGGGTGTTGACCGCGGCTCACTGCATCAATCGCACCCGCATCGCGAACGGCTACAGGGTTCGGCTCGGAGTGCTGGATCTGGGCAGTGCCGACGGGGTGACCTACCGGATCGACCGGATGGTGCGGCACGGCGGCTATGTCGACGGCAAGCACCCTCATGACATCGCACTGGTTCATCTGAAGGCGGACGAACTGACTGATCATGACAATGGTCATCGCCGCATCAAGCCGATCGCATTGTACGACGGTGACCGCCTGGCCGACGGAACCGAAGTGACCGTGATCGGGTGGGGCAAGGACGAGCATGACCGCTATGTGCGACGGTTGCAGCAGGCCGACCTCGCGACATCCGATTGCAGCGATTCACCCGATCTTCGCGACCTCACCGATGAAACGATGCTTTGCGCAGGCGCGCCGGACAAGGACGCGTGCAAGGGAGACAGTGGCGGACCGCTGGTGCTCACCTGGGGCGAACCCAAGCTGGTCGGGATCGTCAGTTGGGGAATAGGGTGTGGCGAAGAAGGCCGGCCCGGCGTCTATGTCCGGCTCGACAATTCGCATTATCTCGACTGGATCAGGCGCGCGATGGAGGCCGACCCGTCGATCGACACGTTGGACTAGCGATCGTCCCCGCTGCCACGGTCGTCGCCACTGCCGCGGTCGTCTCCGCTGCCGCGATCGTCGCCGCTACCGCGATCGTCGCCGCTGCCACGCTCGACGGGCTTCTTCTGAACCGCCCTCAGTTCCCCGTCGCCTTCGTCCTTCACAGGCTTTCCGCCAATAACCATGACCGAGCTCCTTCGTACTGATCTATTTAGAATCTCACGATTCCTGCCTCAGTGATAGTGTCTTTCGTTAAGTTTTTGTTTACCTGAATCCTAACTCCTTGATCAGGTTCAAGAATCTTTGGTCCGTTCGAAGCGGGTCAAGCAACGGGTCGGTTGCCAGGTAGATCAGCCCGGAGTCACCGGTTTCTCGCGCCCGTCGCAGCGCGTCGATCGCCTCATCCGTCCTACCCCACTGCGCGAGTATTTCTGCCTGCTGATAGAGGGCGGCGTCGCCCACCTCCGCCACCAAATCGGCCATGGCCTTTTCCGCTGCCTGCCGGTTGCCGAGCTTGTGGTCGATGATTGCCAGTCCCGACAGGCGAAAAAAGGTCGTCGGCTCGGCGGCAAATTCGGCGCGTGCCTCCTTGAGCTGTCCGAGCTGCATCAGGCAGTAGCCGAGCAAGGCATGGGCATTGCTGATCCCCGGATTGAGTTCCAGAGCCCGGCGCAGTGGAGGAAGAGCTTCGGCATAGCGGCGCCCCGCATAATCGATCGACCCGGCTGCCCGATGCACGCGGGCGTTGATCGGATCGAGCGCCACTGCCCTTTCAATCGCGGCACGCGCCTCCCCTGCCCGGCCGGCCCGCGAACAGTAAAGGGCATAGAGAAGGATGATGTCGGCATTGCCGCGGCCCAGCTGATAGGCCCGTTCATAGGAAGACCGCGCCCCTTTGACATCGAGGTGGCCTGAAAAGAGCACATAGCCGAGCGCGAGGTGCGCATCGGCGAGTTCCGGCGCCAGGTCGACCGCGCGTCGGGCGGCGGCGGTCGATTCCGCATACAGGGACTTGAGTTCCGCTGCCTTGCCATGCTCCGCGGCAATGGAGGCGAGCACGCGCGATCGGGCCGCATGAGCCATGGCAAACTTGGGGTCGGCGGAAATCGCCAAATCATAGTGGGCGAGCGCCTGGCGGTCGCTGTCTTCTCCGCTGGCCGAATGGTACAGCGACTTGCCCTTCAAATAATGATCGTAGGCTTCAACGCTGTCGGTTCCGCCAGAAACCGGTTGATCCGTGGCGATCTGAATCGAAAGAGCCTCGGCAACCATGCGCGCGATCTCGGCCTGCAGTGCAAAAATGTCGTCCAGCCGCCGGTTGACAGTCGTGGACCAGAGGCTGAATCCGGTCTTGCCGTCGGTCAGCTCGGTCGCAATCCGGAACAAATCCCCTGATTTCCTCACCGACCCGCCGAGCAGGTAGCCGACACCCAGCTGCTTCGCGATCGACTGGACGTCGTCGCTCTGTTCATCGGCGCGTTCGGATGATGTGGCGGCCAGGACTCGTAGGTCGTTCAGGCGGACCAGCGCCGCTCGAACCTCTTCCGTCAGCCCTTCGGAGAAATAGGCCTGCGAAGGATCTCCGCTCAAATTCTTGAACGGGAGCACGGCAATGCTTGGCTGATCGGGCTTATCGCCGAGAACGCCGCGATCGAGCGCGAGAAAGACTCCTCCGCCAATTGCCGCCACCGCAGCGCCGCCTCCGGCCAAGAGCGCAGTCCGACGCGACAGGCGGCGCGATCGAACCCTCGGTAGCGGTACCGGGGCACCGCGTGCGGTGGCGATTGCCCGCTCGAGCGCCACGAACTCCGGCGTATCGCAACGGCCGCGCCAATGACGAAGCTTGATCACCTGATATTGGCCGAAACCAAGCGGTGGGCGCGTGCCGTCGATCGACAGTGGAATCAGTCGCTGGCGGTCGCGGGCCTGCGCCGCTTCGTCACGGACCCAGTCGGATTCTACCGATGCCTTCGACCAAAGCACAATGACCGCATCGGCGGCCTCCAGCGCGGCGCCGATCGATTTGGCGTAGGCGGCGCCGCCCTCGATCAACGCATCCCACCAGACGGTATAGCCAGCCTCTTCCAGCGCGGCTGCGATGCGCCGCGCCTGCACCTCATCGGAATGGGCGTAGCTCAGGAAGAGCGTCGCGCCCTTGGCAGTGGATGGCTCTGGCGGCTCATTCGGCATCCGCTTCCCCCGAGGTCAGCGGAGGCTAGCGAAAAGCTAAAGGACTGGCGAGTCCGGCTCCGACATCCCATTATTACGGTTGCCGAACCGCCGCCGCATGCCAACATACGGACGAAATGGGACTGCAATGGAAAGGCAAGCCTTGGCAGAATTCGACGTTACCCCTCCCCTCGAGGACCAGCTGAAACAGCTGGCGGCGGATCTCAGCGACGAGGAGCGCGAGGTGCTCCTTGACCATGGCACCGAGGCCCCATTTTGCGGGGTCTTCCTGCATGAAAAGCGGGAGGGACTTTACTGTTGCCGCCTGTGCGGGCTGCCCCTGTTCACCGCGGGCAACAAGTTCGAGAGCGGAACGGGCTGGCCAAGCTTCACCACGCCGTTCGCTGACGGACATCTGAGCTATCTCCGTGACACCAGCTACGGCATGGTTCGAACGGAGATTGTTTGCGCGCGGTGCGGCGCTCACCAGGGGCATGTGTTTCCCGACGGCCCTCCGCCGACCGGAGAGCGCTATTGCATCAATTCGATCGCGCTGGAATTCGCACCCAAAGGCGAACCGCTGCCGGACAAGCTGGGCCGCGGAGCGCCCGAGGGGGAGCCCTGGGAAGACTAGCGTAACTTGGGAATGGTGCCCAGGAGAGGACTCGAACCTCCACGCCGTTTCCAGCGCCGCCACCTGAAGACGGTGCGTCTACCAATTCCGCCACCTGGGCACAGGAGCATAAATTGCCGGTAGGCCGCGGCGCTTAGAGGGCGGCGTGCGATTCTGTCAACAGCATCATGCCCCGCCGTCGGGCACATATTCGAGCAGGTCGCCCGGCTGACAGTCGAGCTGTTTGCAGATGGCTTCGAGCGTTGAAAATCGCACGCCCTTCACCTTGCCGGACTTGAGCAGCGACAAGTTGGCCTCGGTGATTCCGATCGCTTCGGCGAGGTCCTTGGAACGAACCTTGCGAAGCGCCAGCATGACGTCGAGCCGGACGACGATCGCCATCTAAACGATCTCCTCCAGTTCTGCCTCGATGGAGCGGGCCTGTTCGAGCATCCGAGCCAGCAGGAACAGGAACAGCGCACCGGCGAGCATCAGCAGGTCGCCCAGCTCGAACGCCAGCTCGACGCGCGTGGCGCCTGCGGAAATATGCTGCGCAAGGGCGACGCCCGGTGCCGCCACCACATCGACCAGAGTCGCCACAAACAGCCAGAATGCGAAGCCGCGAAAGGCCTTCGTCACGCGCGGCCCGAACAGCGGGCCATCGGCGATTGCGCTCAGCATTTGCGCCAGGCGGGCAAGCGCAATCACGAAGAGCAGCAGACCAATGCCGATCTGCAGCTCGCCGGCCCAGCCGCTTGCGTCAGGATGAGATTGCACCCGCACCGGGCCGACCTCTGGGCCGAACCGCCCAACCAGATAGACCGCGACGATCATCACGATTCCGGCGATGACGATTGCGCGGAGGCGGCGGGCCGAACGCGCGATGGAATCATTGTTCATCTTGACCTCATTATCGTTCTACGATAATTTCTTTGCTGATACCAGAATAGTATTAAAGGCAAACAAGATGAAAATCCATAAGCGACTCGCCGTCGGCGCATTGGTTCTTGCGGCCGCGACCGGCCTGTTCCTCCATTCCGCCTCGGCCCAGATCGCGACACCGACCGTCACGGTCGTTGCCGGCAAGTCAGCGGTCATTCCATTCGAATTGTACCGCGGCAACCGCATCTTCCTGACCGGTCGGATCAATGGCGTCGAAACCCCGATGATCCTGGACAGCGGCGCCGGCGTAACCACCTTGGACACGGCCTTCGCGCGGAAGATCGGCCTAGCCGGCGGCCAGAAAATCGTCGCCCAGGGGGTCGGCGGCCGGCAGGATGCGGAACTGTTCCAGGACGTCACGATCGACGCGGGCAACCTGCGCCT
>DASTOV010000077.1:0-5238 GCA_035720125.1 Sphingomicrobium sp.
CGGCGCAGCAGATATTTGTTATATTCGGCGAACAGGGTCATGAAATTTGGCTCGGTCCGTACCGCATCGGGAACAATGTAGATGCTGCTGTCGAGCTGCCGGTTGAACTCGTAGCGGGCGCGCCGCATGTGCCAGTCGCTCGTGACCAGCCGGATGCTTTGGAAGTCCCGCCTTTGGAGCCAGCGCCGGGCCTCCTCGGCATTGGCGCGCGTATCGACCGACACCGAGTCAAGATCGACGCAGCAGTCGACCAGCCGCTTGTTGCCGCCAAGACGCTTCACCAGGTCGATCTTGCGCACCGACGGATCCGCTCCGGCAATCAGCATCCGCCTGGCTTTGCCATCGACGAGGATGGTCCCGGCATGCTCGATCCGACCCTTGCCCCCGGTCAGGACGACAATGGCATCGACCTTCGGCGTGTCGGCTGCCGCGGGCGTGCCCAGGGTCACCGCGAACAGCGCGAAGCCGAGGGCATAGAGGATGGCGAGAAAGGCGAGCAGCCGCGCGATCATAGGTCCTCGCGCAATGCCCGCCTGAGGGCGAACCTTGCAACCTGGGTCGCAAGCAGGGCGATGGCGAGCGGCAGCATGACCAGCAATAGCATGTCGTTCCAACCAAGGGGCGGAGCCCCCGAAAGCATGCGTGCAGTGCTTGCCCGGCCAAGAATCAGGGCGATCACCAGTCCCGCAGCCGCAGCGCCCGCGGCCCCACCCATCAGCGCATCAATCGCGATCTGGCGGACGAACAGCCTGATGACCTGGTCGTCGGTCGCGCCAATGCCGTGCATCACCCCGATCGTGGCGCGGTGGGTATCGAGCGCGCCGCGCGCAGCCAGCACCACCGCCGCCGCGCTGGCGAGGGCGACCAGAAGCACCAGGCCAAGCGCCAGCACGGACAATCCCCGCAGCGCCTTCAACAGTGGTTCCAGGCTGGTGCTGTGCGCCACGAACCGTGCGCCGGGCACGGCCTGTTCGACCGCCGTTCCGACCTTGGCCGGGTCGGCTCCGGCATCAAGGTCGACATCGATGATGGCCGGGAGCGGCAGGTTCGCATCGCTGCTGGCCGGACCGAGCCAGCGCTCCAGGGTCCGCCGCAGCTCTTCCGGCGGCACCTGTTCGACGCGGGTGACGCCAGGCTGGGAACGCGCCGCCGCCATGGCCGCCGGCGCCTTGGCGGCGCCGTCGTTGATCTGGATCGAATGGCGGTTTTCGACACCAACCTTCACCACCGATGATGTGTTGGCCAGCGCCAGCCCGGCCGCGGCCACCACCACCATGACGAAGGTCATGATCGCGATCAGCAAGGGCACCGGCCCGCGGATCCCGCCAGCCGGGATCAGCCGTCGTTCGGCTTCGGTGGCGAACAGCCGGCTCATGACGCCCGTCCGGCGCCGGGCATGGCCGGGGGATGCCGGAGCGCGCCGGTCGGATCCACCAGCACTCCCTTTTCGAGCCGGATCAACTGGGCCCCGGGAGTCGCTGTGATCAGGCCCACATCGTGGGTTGCGACGATCACCGTGGTTCCCAGCCGGTTCATGGCGGTCAGCAGGTGGAGAATCCGTTCGGCCATGGCGGCATCGACGTTGCCGGTAGGCTCATCGGCGATGATGAGGTCGGGATGGACAATGACCGCACGGGCAATGGCCACCCGCTGCTGCTCCCCGCCCGACAAGGTCGGTGGACGGGCGCTCGCCCGATCTGCAAGGCCAACCCAGGCCAGCATCTCGCGCACCGGTCCCTCGATTTCCTGTTCCGACCTGCCGATGATGCGTAGCGGCAAGGCGACATTGTCGAATGCCGAAAGATGCCGGATCAACCGGAAGTCCTGGAATACCACACCGATGCGCCGACGATAGCCGGGTAGCGATTCGCGCGAGGCGTGGCTCAGCTCGTCCCCGAACAGGGACATCCGCCCCCGCGTCGGGCGCTGGGCCAGATAAAGCAGCTTCAACAGCGAAGTCTTGCCGGCGCCGGACGGGCCAGTGAGGAAATAAAAGCCGCCCTCGGTCAGGCGAAAGTCGAGGTCGCGCAGCACTTCCGCGCCCGTGCCGTAGCGCAGGCCGACCCGGTCGAATTCGACAATGGCACTCGTCAATCCGCTATCCCTTCCCCCTGGCCGTCCGCGCCCTTGCCGGATGTGGCACGGGCCGGGCCGCCTTGCCAAGGCATGACCAATGCTGCTTAACTCGGTTAACCGCTTCCGGGAGGCTCCGACCCCAAATGATCCTGACCTGTCCTGCATGCGACACCAAATATGTCGTGAAGGATAACGCCATTCCGCCGGGCGGCCGGCAAGTGCGCTGCGCGTCCTGCAAGCATAGCTGGCACCAGAACCCGGAAGTCTCCGAAGGCGAGCCGGCGGAAGCGGGCAAGGCGGCATTCGGCGACCAGTCGCCGCCGGCTGACGGGTTCGAAGAGGCCGGTGCAGCCGGGCTTCAGACCGAGGCTGCGAAGAACATGGACTTGGGCGAGTCCCAGCCCGACACCGGCGAGGCCGAAGAATCGCCATGGGGCGCCGTTTCGGCTGAACCGGGCGGCTCGGCCTTGCCGATCGCGGGAGCTGCCGGCCCGGACGAGGTCGCCATGGAAGAGGCGCCTGCCGTGGCCGACGAATGGCGTGTGGCGGCGGTGGATGAAGTCCCGGACGAGACGCCCGAAGCCGTGGCGGCATCGCCCGAGCCGGCTGCAACCGATGAGGAATTTGCCCACTATTCGCCGATTGCCGGTGAGGATGATCGGCCGGCCCGACGCTGGCCGCTGGTTTTCGGCATCCTGTTGCTGATCGCCGCGGCTGCAGCCGCCTTCTGGTTCTTCGCGCCCCCGGAATGGAAGGCCCGTGCGGGGCTTGCCCAGGCAGGCGCAACCCCGCTCCAGCTGATGATCACCACCAGCGACCGGCAATCGCTTCAGAGCGGCAATGAGCTGGTGGCGATTAGCGGCCGGGTCATCAACCCCACGGATCGCGAGCAGCAAGTGCCGCCGATCCTGGCGGAGCTTCGCGACAAGCAGAGCAAGCGAGTGGTGCACCGCTGGACGATCGCGCCGCCCGCCAGGGTGCTTGCGCCGCGCAGCAGCGCGACCTTCAACAGCGCCGAGGTCGATGTGCCGAAGGGTGGCGACGAGTTGACCGTCACGCTCGGCTCTTGATCTACTAAGTTATTGAAATTCCAGCAGTTCTGCCTCGAGAACATGGCCAGCGGCGTCGCTGAGCGTCGCCTTGCGGCGAACGGCCCCTGCCGCCTCCTCCAAATGATCCGGGCCGAAACTGACGCCCGAGATGATCCTGATTCTGGCCGTCGCAATGGCGGTCACCCGGCTGCTCGCTTCGTAGGCCGAGCCCTGTTCGATCGCCGGCGGCACGGTGGCAGCCGGTGAGGCCGAGGCCAAGATCAGGAGCAGCGGAGCCAGCATGATGCACGCCATAACCCAATGCGCGCATCATGGTTACCCGCTTGTTTACTATTGTTCCGAAATGGACCGATCGGACGCCGATGCTTGGCCGTTGCCAGCGTGGTTATGCTTTGCTAGAGGCCGCGCCCTACCCAGGGCAGCGCTGGCCCAGCGCTGCTTTTTCACGAGTGCGGTCGTGGCGGAACTGGTAGACGCGCAACGTTGAGGTCGTTGTGGGCGAAAGCCCGTGGAAGTTCGAGTCTTCTCGACCGCACCAGCTCAAAAGCCGAATCTGTCCGGAGGACAGATTGTTTTTGAGCTCAATTCATTGAAAAATCAGAATATTTCTGCCGCAGCTGCGCCTGGGCGAAAAGTCGTCTGGCACGACTTATGGTTAATGCGGGCTGCCGCTGGAACTGCCGCCGCCGACTGCCGCCATCTCCAAGGCCCTTCGGATCTTGATTGCACCCAGCCGGACGACGGTCTTCTCCGGGCCAATTTCGGCCGAAGCGGCAATGTCCCGGTCGGCGCCCGCGGCCTGGGCGGATTCGGCCGTGAGGCGGAAACCATATCGGCCATAAGCGACCCGTTCGAACAGGAAGAAGCCGTCGAAGTCGCTTCGCGTCGTCGCGACGACCTTCCCGGTCGCATCGATCAGCTCGATATCAAGGCCCTCGAAGCCCTCGCCGTCGTCCTTGACCAGGATTCCCTCGATATCTCCGGCGCCGACGAGCCCGATTTCGAGCTGGGCGGCGACGCCCGGCCGGGGCACGATCACCTGAAGCGCCTTTTTTGGCGCCAGCGATGGATCATCCAGGGTGGACGTGTCGATTCCGATCGCGATCGGCTGATAGGGCTGCAGTCCGCCGACCCGTACCCGCCCATAACCGTCGGTAGCTTCTTCGGAGACGCGCTGGCCGGTCGTGATCAGCGCCCCTTTCTCCCATGGTTCACCATGGTCGCGAATGCCATTGTCATTGAGGTCGCGGTATACGCGCGCATCGACGGTGCCGGTCGTGGCCAGCCTTTGGTTGGTCAGCTTGAAACCGCCACTCCCCGAGTCCAGCGAGAAGTTGAGATTGACGCCCGCCGCGACACTGCCGTCGGTCCCGGCCTCGATCGAGGCGGCCGCCGCGACGCTGCTGAACCGCCGGATATGCGAAATTCGTGCCCGGCCTCGATTGGCATAGGCGTCATATCCAACCGCCCCTTCCCAATCGACATGGTCGGATTGAGACCAGTAGGCGCTTAGCTCCGCGCTGCGGAAGCGGCTTTCCGGACTGAACTCCCAGCTCGCCTCTCCCCTCAGCCGGACATTCTTGATTCGGCCGGTGCCGATCAAGCCGGCCTCAAACATGTCCGGGCGGGTCGGCGAACTGCGCACCAGCTGGCGCTGCCAGTTGGCGTAGGTTGTGAGGTTGAAGCCGTTGAAGTTCGTCGACAGCCGGCCCGCGGCGTTGAGCGTCCGGTCGTTTCGACCACGATCGATCAACCGAAGGTCGCCATGGGCGGCGATACCCTGCCGCCCGATCTTGAGCGGAGCATCAACGGAAAAGCGCGCGTCGCGATATCGCTCCTCGCGCCTGCCCTTGATGACAAAGTCGTTCGCGATCAGGGCCTCGGCGCTGAGATTGACCGATCCCAGGCGGGTGATCGCCTGCGCGCGTGCCGCCATCCGGCCATTGTCGTCCCGGGCTACCGCCGCTTCGACCAGCGCCGGACCAATCGAGCGCCGGACCGACCCTTCGACAAAGGTCAGCCTTTCGTTGCCTTCCAGCAACATGGCCGCAAGCAGGCCGACCGACGTGCGCTTGTCGAGCCCATGTTCGGCCTGGATCGCGGCCTGCAG
>DASTOV010000078.1:0-3473 GCA_035720125.1 Sphingomicrobium sp.
GCGGAAATCTTCGGCCGTTTCGACAAGCCCCCCGCCATCATCGCGGCCCGTCAGGCTGCCGAGCACATTCTTGCCGGGCTGGCCGATACCTGCCCAGTACCAGGTCTGGCCGGCAGGCACCTGCTGTTCGCCGACGTTCAGATATTCAAGCCGGCTGCGGGTCTGGCCCTGAGGTCCATAGGTGATGATTTCGAAACGGTTGTCGCCGTAAAGCAGCGGCACATCCTCGAAAACATAGCGTTGCGCGCCATTGGAGCGGCTAAATGCAAGTAATTCTCCGTTGCGATAAAGCTCCGCGTCCCAACCGGCCGGCAGATCTCCCTCGAACCGGGTCCGGTCGAAAGCGACCGGATTGATCAGGGGCCGGTTGGTGACCTCGACGCCCCGACCGCTTGACCCTTGGACAAGCCGGCTTTGCAGCCCCTGCACGTCGCCAAAGCCGAAGTGCGTCGCATTGAGCGGGCCAAGCAGCCCGCCGTCGGGATCGGAGCGATAGCCGTGGATGCGCAGCGATTCGGGCCTTCCCTCGCTGTCGGTCGACAACATCGCATCATAGGACAGATGGGCAATCTCGCCTGCCGCAGCGACCGAGGCGCGCCGATCGACGCGCGTTCCGGTCGAGGCCTGGTAGGTAACCCCGGCATTGACAACGAAGTCGAGGGCCGGGGCCCGCCACATGCGGTAAGGCAGCTTGACCTTGGGCAGGCCTTCAAGGGGCAGGGCCGCCGGCCTGATCCTGGCCGCCCGCTTCTCGCGCTCAATCGCCAGCTCGACCGGCAGCTTGGCCTCCGAGTCCAGCAGCAGCACTGAGCCCGAGGTCATCGGCTTGACGCCCAGCTTGAACCAGCGGCCCAGCGCAGCGCTGTCGACGCACCAGCCTTCCGGCGTTTCGCGAACCATCCCCTCGGTGAGGCGCTCCTGCTGCCCGGCGAACCGGGCGATGCCCGCGCCGACGTCGATATCGATCTGGTTGTCCTCGTGGAATGCCCAGCCTGATGCCTTCTTGGCCTGCAAGTCGATCTTCATCGGCACGTCGAGGGTGGTGAGGAAGTCGCCGAACACCACGCACGTGCCCTGGGGTGTCTGATAGGCACGGACGCCGTCGCCCAGCCTCAGCTGCCGGATGTTGACGTCCAGCAGGAACTGTTCTTCAGGATCCGCGATCCAGGCCGAGCCGAGAGGCGACGCCGCCCATGCAGCAACGGCGCCGGCCAGGGCCAGCGCCGCGTGCGCAAGGGCGCCACGCAACCAGCGGGTGGGCCGCTTCAACGAATTCCTCCGGGCCGGTCGTCTTCCGTGCCTAGCGAAGCACGGCGGTGGTTTCGGCGATGGTCACCGGGCCCGTGTCGGTCGGCTCGACATATTGGACGGTGACCTGGCCGGTGGCATTGTCCAGATGTGCAGGATCGATCGGAATGGTGACCGAGCGCTGACCAATCTCGGTGTAGACCGCAACGCCGCTGACCATCGCGATCGGCTTTTCGACGCCGGCCTTGAGGACGCGAACTTCTCCGAATGTCGAGCGGTCGCCCGACCGGCTGATGTCGAGCGCGATCGCGGGCTTGCCCTCGTTGGTGACCTTGCGGACATTTGTCAGGGCTGCCTTGGCCTCGAGATTGCCGAGGCGGACGATCACCGGGATGGTGACGCCGTAGATCGGGATCAGCTTGAACGAGACGCCATCGGTTTTGGCCGGAGCGGCTGCGGGCTGCGGCGCCGGGACGGCCCGGAACAGCATGTGCACCCGATATTCGCCATCCGCCAGTCCTTCGGGAGCGCGCGCCGACAGGCGGATCGCCTGCGGCTGGTTGGGAGGAAGGACGACCTTGCGCGGTGCGAACAGGACCATGTCCTGGGCGGCCTTTTCGATGCCATTGGGGTCGGTCACCTCGACCAGCTTGCCCTCCGGGGTCATCCGGCGGAGCTCGGCCGACACCCGATAGGTGGCGACATCGTCGCCGATGTTATTGAGGATGATTTCGGTTCCCCGGCGGCCATTGAGCACGACGCGGGTCGGCGCGACCAGCAGGTCGCCGATCCCGGCCAGTGCCGGCGGCGCGGTAAACAGCAGCAATGGAGCGAGCAGCGAAAGCCTGGCAGCGCGGCCGAGCGACGGATGAGCCATGAAAAATCCTCCGAAATGGTCAGGAGGAGAATGGCTCCAAAATGGTTATTATTCGGCTAACCATCGCTGGAAACTTTTGACCCCAGGCCATGGCCATGAAAAAGGGGCCGCCGATCGCTCGGCAGCCCCTGATTTTCACGCCCCGGCAGGCCAGGCGCGATATGAGCCGGACTTAATATTCGACGGTGACTGCCAGTTGGCCGGTGTACGTGCCTTCCGAAACAGTCTCGTCGATGGCGATCGAGCCACCGATATAGAAGGTTTCGCCGACCGAACCCGAATTGGTCAGGTTGACCGTCCCCGGCCCGGCCAGCACCAGCGTCAGGTTGTCGGTGCCATTGCTGAGCGTCACGTCCGGCATGGTGACGGTCACGTCCTGGTTGTTGGTGCCGGTAACACGATATTGGGCACGCTTCGTTGCGCCCTGGCAGGTCAGGTTGGCGGGCGCGCCGCAGCTCAGGTTGCCGTTGGTATAGTCAATCGAGACGGTATCGCTGCCCTGGACGATGATCTCACCGAAATCGATGTCGTCGAGCCGGGTCAGCGTGAGCGGCTTGGTGATGCGCGCCGTGGCCGTCACCGGGCCATTGCTGACCGATACCTGGGCGGCGGCCGGCGTCGCGACGATCGTGGCGGCGGCAGCCAGAGCCGCCAAACGAGCAATGTTCTTCATGTCAAATTCCCCACTTGATTCGAAACTTTGGCGGCTGGCCGGGCAACTTTCCGTCCAATCCGGTATCCGCTCCATTAACCGTGTCAGCTTACGGCTTTGCTCAATGATATGGTTTCCGCTCCGTTAAGCATTGCCCCGATGCGGAGCAGATTTGGGCTGGCCCGCTCAGAAGTAATCGACGTCGATCCGCACATCGCCGCGAAACTGGCCGTCGGTGTCACCGAACACGCGGACGATTCCGCCGAATCGGAAACTGAGCCGCCCGTTCGAATCGAGCCGCGGCGCGGCGGGAAGGTTGGACCGGATCGATTCGACGCGGATCGAACCGCCATTGAAGCCGACCAGGTCGATGCTCTGGGGCAATTCGATCCGCACCATGCGGCCCGGCTCGCCGCGAATGACGACTTCGCCGAGCATTGCCCGCGCGCTGAGCGCGGTGACCGTACCGCTGACAATGCGCGCGCCGTCCGGATCGAGCTCGGCACTGCCGGCGCCGCTGCCGGCCATGACCAGCTGATCGAAATCGAGTGACGCCTCGACGTCCAGGCTGATCGGTATGCTCGGCTTGTCCTCGTCCGACCCGGCGCTTGCGTCGCACAGTCGGCACGGAGCCACCACATCCTGCGGCCAGGCAGGCGCGGCAAGACCCAGCACGCCGGCAAGCGCGAGGCAGAC
>DASTOV010000079.1:0-19265 GCA_035720125.1 Sphingomicrobium sp.
GGAGAACCAGACCCTCGCCTCCATCACCTTCCAGAACTATTTCCGAATGTATCCGAAGCTGTCGGGAATGACCGGCACCGCGCTGACCGAGGCACCCGAGTTCTTCGACATCTACCGGATGAACGTCGTCTCGATCCCGACCAACGTTGCGGTCCAGCGGACCGACGAGGACGACGAGTTCTACAAGAACATCACCGACAAGTTCGGCGCGATCGCCAAGGAGATCAAGGCGCGGCAGGAAAAGGGTCAGCCGGTGCTGGTTGGCACCGTGTCGATCGAAAAGTCGGAAATGCTGTCCGAACATCTCCATCAAGAGGGCATCAAGCATTCGGTGCTGAACGCCCGCTTCCACGAGATGGAAGCACACATTGTGGCCCAGGCCGGCCGGCTCGGCGCGGTCACAATCGCCACCAACATGGCCGGCCGCGGCACCGACATCAAACTCGGCGGCAATCTGGAATTCCGCCTCGAGGACGAGCTCAAGGAGCTTGGCGAAGGCAAGGAGCGCGACAAGGCGATCGAGCGCATCGCTGCTGAGATCGAAGCCGAGAGGCAGAAGGTGCTGGAGGCGGGCGGCCTGTTCGTGCTCGGCACCGAGCGGCATGAAAGCCGGCGCATCGATAACCAGCTGCGAGGTCGTTCGGGCCGCCAGGGCGATCCGGGGCTGTCGCGCTTCTACCTCAGCCTGGACGACGACCTGCTGCGCATCTTCGGTCCGCAGACAGCCTTCGCCCGCTTGATGAACAAGAACCTCGAGGACGGCGAAGCGATCGTTTCTCCCTGGATCTCGAAGGCGATCGAGACGGCGCAGAAGAAAGTAGAGGCGCGCAACTACGACATCCGCAAGCAAGTCGTCGAATTCGACGACGTGATGAACGACCAGCGCAAGGTCATCTACGACCAGCGCGCCGAGATCATGGATGCTGACCATGTCACCGATGTCGTCGAGGACTTCCGCTCCGAGACCATCCATGGGCTGGTGATGGCTAGCTGCCCGGAGAACACCTACCCCGAGCAATGGGATGTCGAGGGCCTCAAGGACAGTGTGCGCGAGCTTCTCAACCTGGAGCCGCGGATCGATGATTGGCTGAAAGAGGAAGCCGTCGACCAGGAAATGATTGTCGACCGGCTTCGCGAAATGGCCGACGTGAACATGGCGTCCAAGATCGACCTGGTCGAGCGCGAGCGCTGGGTCCAGATCGAAAAGAACATCCTGCTGCAAACGCTCGATCATCACTGGAAAGAACATCTTGCGACGCTGGATGCGCTTCGTGCGGTCATCCACCTGCGCAGCTATGCCCAGAAGAAGCCGATCGACGAGTATAAGCAGGAGGCCTTCCTGCTGTTCGAACGCCTGCTGGTGACCATCCGCGAGGACGTCACCCGCCTGCTCATGCGGGCGCAGGTCCAGTTCGAGGAGCCGGTCCAGATGACTCCGGCCGGGGCCTTTGCGCTACCGGATTTCATTACCCATCACATCGACCCTCTGTCAGGTGACGATGACAGCGCCGATTTCGATGCGTCGGGGGTGCTTTTGTCCAACCTTCCGCCGCTGCACACGCCGCTGCCGCCGCTTCCTCAGGCCGCGGATGGAGAGACAGTCGTTGCGCCGGCGAGTCGAAACGCGCCGTGCCCGTGCGGATCTGGGCTCAAGTACAAGCATTGCCACGGTCAAGCGGCCCAACCCGGATCCTAGGCTGCCGCAGGACGGGGAGCCAGCGTCTGGCGCCGGATCCAGTTCTGTGCCGGGCGCTCAAGGCGAAGGAATAGCCAGCGTCCAATGGCTATCGTCGCCACCAGATAAACGACCAGAAGCAACGGGCTTTGCACCGGCAGGACTAGACCTGTGGCGGCGCATGCAACCGCGACCAGCAGCTGCATCGGAAAATGGATCAGGTAAGTCGAGTAGGTGAGGTTGCCGACCGCCTGGATGGTTTGAGGCCACCGCCCGAGCAATTGCCAATCCTGTGCCGCAAGAAGTAGCAAAGGCGGGGTAGCGGCCAGCAGCAGCAGGACGATATTCTGCTCGGTGAGCGTCACGCCGCCCAGCCGGCTGCCGATGGCAATCAGGGCCAGCGCGCCCAGCGACAACGGAACAAGGGTTGAGGTTCGCCCAGCAAGCTGGCGTTCGAGAAACAGCCGCGCCGCGGCGCCGCCAACGAAAAAATAGCTTGCACAAAGCAGGACGGGAGAAGCGAAGCCGGCCGTCATTGCAGCAAGGGTAGCCGCGATCGTTCCAGCGATCGTTCCCCACCCGGCACCGAACCGCCGTACCAGCAGGAAGAACAGCGCGTAAACGAACACTTCCGCCGAAACAGACCAGATCGGTCCATTGAAGGTGAATGGGGTTGGCCTGCCCCAATGCGTGGCCATGAACAGTTGGGCGACGAAATTGGGAGCGTCATTGCCCTGGTAGACGAACGAATGCCCGGTCAGCGCGACATGGATGGGCTGCAGCGAGGCCACGAGCAACAGGGTGGCGAAATGGAGAGGATAAAGTCGTGACAGGCGAAGCCAGAAGAATTTCGCACCGCCGACCCTTAGGTCAGCAATTGCCTGTCCGTACTTCCAGAAGAAAATGAAGCCGCTGATCCCCCAGAAGATCTGCACTCCAAACATTCCGTAGCGGTAAAAGGGCTCCAGCAGCGCATGCAGCGGCTGCGCGGACGGGTTAAAGGCGGGCGCGCCAATGATGCTATAGAAGTGCTGATAATGCCACACGAGCACGGCAAAGGCGCAGACGAAACGTACAAGCTCAAGGCCGAGGAGCTTGGTTTCAGCCGGCCTGCCGCGTTCATGCAGCAACGGCCGACTGCTGGCTACATCCAACGGCCTCAAATAGCTCATGCAGGCTGCTTAAGTGGAAATGGTTAATGAATGGCCGCAAATGCCCGCTGGAAAGCCGGCGAGGTTGCGCCTATCTCGCCGCGCAAACAGCTTCCCGGAAAGATATCGATGATCGATCGTACCGCGCTTCGCCATGCCTACCGACCCGAGGAAAACGACGTCGTAGGTGAGCGACTGAAACAGGCGAAGCTCAGCGGATCGCAACAGGGCGAAGCAAGCGCGATTGCACGAACGTTGGTCAAGGCAGTGCGTGGTCACAAGGCTGCCGGACTCGACGCCTTCCTCCAGGCCTATGACCTGGGCTCGGACGAAGGCATCGCCCTGATGTGCCTCGCGGAGGCACTGCTTCGCATTCCCGACGCCGAGACCGCCGACGACCTGATTGCCGACAAGCTGTCCGGACCCGATTGGGCCGAAAAGCTGGGCGATAGCCGCTCGACCTTCGTCAATGCCGCCACTTTCTCGCTGCTCCTGACCGGCAAGGTCCTTGAAGAAGCCAATGACAAGTCGGAAAGCTGGCGCGCAGCGCTAGGCCGCGCTGTCGGTCGCCTGGGCGAGCCGGTCATCCGCACCGCCGTCAGCCAGGCAATGAAGATACTGGGCCGCCAGTTTGTCTTCGGCCGGACCATCGACGAAGCGCTGAAGCGCGCTGCGCCGGAGCAAGCGAAGGGCTGGAGCCATAGCTTCGACATGCTGGGCGAGGCGGCCAAGACCCACGCCGACGCAGCGCGCTACGCCAAGGCCTATGGTGACGCTCTCGATACGATCGCCGAAATCGCCGAGGGTGGTTTTCGCAAGAGCCCCGGCATTTCCGTCAAGCTGTCGGCGCTCCACCCGCGCTACGAATGGAGCCATGCAGAGGAGGCAAAGGCGGCGATCCTGCCGGTTCTGCGCGACCTGGCCAAGAAGGCCGCTGCGTCGGACATCCACCTGACCGTCGATGCGGAGGAGGCGGATCGGCTCGAACTGTCGATGGACCTGATCGAGGAGCTGGTCGCCGACGATACGCTGTTCGCCAATGGTTGGGCCGGGTTCGGCCTCGCACTGCAGGCCTATTCGAAGCGCGCGGTGCCGCTCACGGACTGGACGATCGAGCTGGCCCGCAAGCATGGGCGCAAGCTGATGGTTCGGCTGGTCAAGGGCGCCTATTGGGACAGCGAGATCAAGATGGCGCAGGTCGCCGGCTTGCCCGATTATCCGGTGTTCACTCGCAAGGTCGCGACCGACGTCAGCTACCTGGCCTGCGCGAAGCGATTGCTCGCCGCCAGCGACTGCATCTTTCCCGCGTTCGCAACGCACAACGCCAACACCATCGGTGCGGTGAAGGCACTCGCCGGGCCGCGGAAAGGCGCGCCGGGCTTCGAGTTCCAGCGGCTGCACGGCATGGGCGAGGGGCTGTACGACGAGCTGGCAAAGCTGGAGCGCGGCATCGGCGAGCAGCCGACACCGGTCCGCATTTATGCTCCCGTCGGCAGCCACAAGGAACTGCTGGCCTATCTCGTTCGCCGCCTGCTGGAGAACGGCGCCAATTCCAGCTTTGTCAACCGCATCGCCGACGACGATATTCCGCTTGACGAACTGGTGCGCGATCCGGTCGCGGAGCTCGAAAGGCTGAGCCCCAAGCGCAATCCGATCATCCCGCTACCCAACGCCATTTTCGGCAAGGGCAGGCTCAACAGCGCGGGCGTGGATCTCAGCGACCCGCTGGTGCGTGAACCGCTGTTGAAGCAGCTGAAGAAGCTGGAGGGCAGGAGCTGGACTGCGAAGCCGACACTCGGGAAGGGTGACGGACGCCCTGTCACCTCACCCCATGATAGCCGGATTGAAGTCGGCACGGTGTTCGAGCCAGGCGCCGCCGAAGTCGATCGAATGGTGCACGCCGGCCATGCGGCGCAGGTCGCCTGGGACCAGCTTGGCGGCGAAGCTCGCGCAAAGCTGCTCGACCGAACCGCCGACCTTTTCGAGGAGCATGCGGAAGAGTTTTTCTCGCTGTGCATTCGCGAGGCCGGCAAAACGTTGGTCGACGCAGTTCTCGAAGTCCGCGAGGCAGTCGATTTCCTACGATTTTACGCAGCCGAAGCGCGCCGGCAGTTCACCAGTCCGCTGCTCCTGCCCGGCCCGACTGGCGAGTATAACGAGTTGCGCCTGCACGGCCGAGGTGTGTTCGCCAGCATCTCGCCGTGGAATTTCCCGCTGGCGATCTTCACAGGTTTGACGTCTGCGCCGCTGGCGGCGGGCAATGCCGTTATCGCCAAGCCGGCCGGGCAAACACCCCTTATCGGAGCGCTTGCGATCACGCTGATGCACCGGGCGGGTATCCCCAAGGACGTTGTCCAGCTCGCGCCAGGCTCTGGCAGGGTCGTTGGGGGAACGCTGACAGCGCATCCGCTGATCGCGGGCGTCGTTTTCACCGGCTCGAATGAGACCGCGCGCATGATCAACCGCACGTTGGCCGAGCGCGATGGGCCAATCATCCCGTTCATCGCCGAAACCGGTGGTCAGAACGCAATGATCGTTGATTCATCGGCCCTTCCAGAGCAGGTCACGCGCGACGTCATTTCCTCGGCATTCCAAAGCGCCGGTCAGCGTTGCTCGGCGCTCCGCGTGCTGTTCGTGCAGGATGATGTCGCGGATTCGATGCTGGGGATGATCGCCGGCGCGATGCAGGCGCTGACCGTGGGAGACCCTGCTGATGTCCGCACCGATGTCGGTCCGGTGATCGACGAGGGGGCGAGGTCTGCGCTGCAATCCCATCTTGACGAGCTTAAGACCCAGGGCCGCCTGCTTGCCGAGATCGAGCTGCCAAAAACCACCGCGAACGGCCATTTCGTCAAGCCGTCTATGTATGAGATCAACGGGCTAGCCGAGCTCGATCGTGAGCATTTCGGCCCTATCCTGCACGTGGTCCGCTGGAAATCGGGCCAGCTAGACAAGGTCATCGAGGCGATCAACGCCACCGGCTACGGCCTGACCCTGGGCCTGCAGAGCCGGATCGATACCACTCGCCAATATGTCGAGGCCCACGCCCGGGTCGGGAACCTCTACGTCAACCGCAACCAGATTGGCGCGGTGGTCGAAAGCCAGCCGTTCGGTGGGGAAGGGCTTTCCGGCACCGGGCCCAAGGCCGGAGGGCCTCACTATGTCGCGCGCTTCGCCACCGAACGTGTCACCTGCATCGACACCACCGCGGCGGGCGGAAATGCCAGCCTGATGGCTGCCATCGAAGGTTGATTGCCTCACGGTCGTTGTTCCACCTTGGAACAGCCGCAACTAGGCTCTGGCGCATTCCGCGAAACTTGCTGTTGATGAGGCTGCGGGGTGGTCTCGCGAGGGACATGAACGCACTTCGCCGAAGCGGCCGGGCCAAAACCCGGCCGCTTCGTTGCGTTTGGGTGTTTAGGGTTTGTCGTTGGAAGATTGCTGGTCCGTTCCGCGATGGCCGAGCACATAGCCGGCGATGCCGCTCAACAGCGCAATCACGGCCTCACCCTCTATGACTCCGAGCAGTCCGAGCAGCGATGCCGCGAGGATGATCATGATGATGGTTGCCAGCTTGGGAACGTCGGTTTGCTGCAGGATCTTGACTATGCTGCCACCGGAGAGGTTGCCCTTCCAGAACATCGCCACATAAACCAAGGCCGCCCCGGCGATGATGATCCCGAAGCCAATCAACATATACTGGGACATAGTGATGATGAAGCTGAGCAGCTCCGGAGTGATTCCGTTGGGCATCATAAGTCTCCTCCACCCGGGTCGGGAACCTATCCCAACCCCGCCCACGTCTCCACCTGTATTGCGGGGCCGTTCCGACCTCCTGCTTGAACCACGATTGCCCAGCGCCTAGCCTTCGCCGGCAACGAAGGGGGATGCAGTATGAAACGCCTGGCCCTTTTACTGGCGCTGGTGGCGGTTCCCGCGGCCGCGCAGCATCAGCATGAACCGACCGGTGCCCCCGTCGCCGGACCTTCGCATCCTTCCGCCTATGCCGAAGGTCTCTATCTCCTCCACAATTTCGAATATGACCGGTCAGCCGAGGCCTTTCGCCGCGTCCAGGCCGCCGAGCCGGGCAATGTCATGGCCTATTGGGGCGAAGCCATGACCTACAATCACCCGCTCTGGGCTTTCCAGGATAGGGAGAAGGGGCGCGCGGTCTTGACCCGGCTGGGCCCAACGCCGGAAGCACGCCGGGCCAGGGCCCGCAACAGCCGGGAGGCCGGCTGGCTGGCGGCAGTCGAGGCTCTGTACGGGGAGGGGGACAAGCTGGCCCGCGACCGCGCCTATCATGCGAAGATGATGGCGCTGTTCGAAGCCGACCCAAGCGACATCGACGCTAGAACCTTTGCGGCTCTGGCGACCCTGGGCCTGGCCAACGAGGGGCGCGACACCGCCATTTACATGCGCGCTGCCGCCCTGTTGGAAGAGGCATTTCCCGCACATGCGGACCATCCGGGTCTGCTGCATTACATGATCCACAGCTATGACGATCCGGCGCATGCGCCATTGGGCCAGCGTGCCGCGAAGCGTTATGCACTGGTCGCCCCGGATGCCGGACACGCCCAGCATATGGTCAGCCATATTCATCTGGCGCTCGGCGACTGGCAGGCTGTCGAGGCGACCAATGTTCAGGCCATGAAGGTGGTGAATGCCCAGCGCGCCGCATCCGGTCGAGCGCCGGCCTGGTGCGGCCATTACAATGAATGGCTGGTCTATGCTTTGGACCAGCAGGGCAAGGCCAGCGATGAGCTGGTCGAGAACTGCCGTCGGCAAGCGATGGACGAGTTGGCGCGCGGAACCGACAAGAAGGTGCTTGGCGCGGAAAGGAGCCCGTTCAACAGCTGGGCGACGATTGCCGTTCGTCACGGCGTCGATACGGGGCGCTGGCCGGCCTTCGACGCCGTCCCGTCCGGAGACGGCAACCTGCTTGGACGGTTTGATCTCGCTTACGGGCGGATCTTGGCCCACCGCGGCGATCCGGTGGCGACCGCGGCCGCCGTCGCGGACCTTCGCCGCTATCGGGACGGGATCCTCGCCGCCATGCCGACCGAACGGCCCGACGATCATGAAAGCGCACCCTGGCTCGATTTGGCGGTTTCCCAGGCGGAGGCGATCGCCGCACTCGCGCGAGGGGACAAAGAGACGGGCCTCAACCTGCTTGCCGCGGCCGCGAAGGCCGAGGCCGCCTTGCCCCAACCCTTCGGACCACCGATCCTCGCCAAGCCCAGTGCGGAATTGCTGGGCGACCATTATCGGGCGCTGGGCCGAAAGCCGGAAGCGGCGGAGGCATATCGGCAAAGCCTGGCAATGATGCCCGGCAGGCGGCTTTCCCAATCAGGCCTTGAAAACATGCGATGATGTCATTGCCTGAGCCAAGCTCGTTTCATCGGCACAACTCTGGGCCGGCGCGAAATCCGATGGGAAGAGAAAATGGCTCCCCGGGCCTGATTCGAACAGGCGACCATTCGATTAACAGTCGAACGCTCTACCGCTGAGCTACCGGGGAGCAGCTCCCCGTGGGGGAGCGAAGCGAGGCCGCCTATAACGCGCTCTCCGCATGTTGCAAGCGGCTGGCGCGTCCTTTGCCATAGAAAATAAGACCGGGTGGTGAATCCGTCAGTGGGCGAACTGTTCCATGGCGATCCGCTCGTCCAGCGCATGCTCGGGATCGAACAGCAGGGTCAGGGATCGCGACCGGTCCAGCGCCACGTCGACGCTGGAAACTTCGCGGACTTCGAATTGGTCGGCGACCGCCGCGACGGGGCGCTTGTCGGCCTCAAGGATGCGAAAGCGGATCGAAACATCGTCCGGCAGGATGGCGCCTGACCAGCGCCGCGGCCTGAACGGGCTGATCGATGTCAGCGTCAGCATCCTGGCCGCCAGCGGCAGGATCGGGCCATGGGCGGAGAGGTTGTAGGCAGTCGAGCCTGCCGGCGTCGCGACCAGCACGCCGTCCGCCACCAGCTCCGGCATCACCACCCGGCCGTTGACGACAATCTCGATCTTTGCGGTCTGCCGCGTTTCGCGAAGCAGGGACACCTCATTGATCGCCGGGTGCGTCCAGGTTTCGCCGCGGATATTCGTCGCTTCCATGGTGAGCGGCGTCACGCGGATTTGCTTGGCGGCCTGGATCCGCTCGTACAACCGATCCAGTCTCCAATCGTTCATCAGGAAGCCGAAGGTGCCACGGTTCATGCCGAATACCGGGCGGGATTCTCCATCCTCCAGCATGGCGTGGAGCGTCTGCAGCATGAAGCCGTCGCCGCCCAGCGCGACCAGAGTCTCGGCCTTGTCGGCGTCGGCCCATTTGTAGCGCCGCCGGAGCAAGGCTTGTGCGGCCTGCGCCGCCTGGCCGGTCGACGCGACCAGCCCGATACCCTGCGCGGCAAGGTCGCGCTCGGGTGATGGCGATTGGGCGGCGGCCGTGTTCACGCGCCGGAACATAGAGATTCGGCGGGAAAGCGCCACCTGTCCCGAAACGGTGCGCGCTGGAATGGCGCATTGGGACGGAAGGGCCGGCCAAGTAAATCGACGATCATGCGAGGGTGGCAATGGCCATTGTTTGGGGGGAAGCGGGCGTCGGACCAGCGGGGGCTGATCGCGGCGCCCGCTTTATCCAGGCGCGACCGGGCGCTCGAACAGGCGATCCGCCGGGGTCGCATTGATCTGCGGTTTCAGCCGCAGATTGAGCCGGCCAGCGGCCGCATTACGGGAGTCGAAGCACTTGCCCGCTGGGACCAGGTTGTCTCGCCCGAGCAGCTATTCGCGCGCGCCGAGGCAGCGGGGCTCTCGGAACGGCTGTCGCGTGCCATCCAGCGCAAGGCGCTGCGCACCTTTGCCGGGTGGCGCGGACCGCTGTCCGGCTTGCGGCTATCCATCAATCTCTTGCCTCGGGACCTTGATCGCCCCGGCTATGAACAATGGCTGCTGGCCGAAATCGCCAGCGCAGGGCTTAAGCCGGACCAGGTCACCGCGGAAATCGTCGAGAGCAGCCTGATGGAGGACCGGCTGGAGGTTGCCGGCCGACTGGCGAGGCTGCGGGCCGCCGGCATCCGCATCGCGATCGACGATTTCGGTACCGGCTATTCCAGCCTGGCCTATCTCGCCTCGCTGCCGTTGGACGCGATCAAGATCGACCGGGCGATGATCGCCGACATCGTCGGCGGGACCCGCGACCGCATCATCGTCAAGGCAATGATCCGCCTGGCGCGCGAACTGGGGCTGAAGGTGATCGTCGAAGGGGTCGAAAACCCCGCCCAGCTCCACCTGCTCGAGGAATGGGGCTGCGACCTTTACCAGGGCTTCCTCGGTGCCGGTGCGCTCGACGAGGCAGAGCTCGCCCGGTTCGTCGCCGCCGCTAACCGGGATGCAGCCTAGGCCGGCTCCAACTCCTTCTCGCTTGCAACCAGCACCCGCATCAGCCCGCGGGAAATCTGCAAGGCGCCGTTGAGCCTCGCTTCGCCGGTCGGCCATTCACGGCTGACGACCAGCTTGCTGTCGGGCCGGAGCCTGGCCGCGCCCTTCAGCCGCTCGACATAGGCGAGCAGGCCGGCAAGGTCGGGAAAGCCGCCTTCGGCAAAGGTGATCACCGCGCCCTTGGCCCCGACATCGAGCCTGGCGATGCAGGCCCTTCTGCAGTTGATCTTGGTCTCGACAATCTGCAGCAGGTTCTGCGTTTCCGGCGGCAGCTTTCCGAAACGGTCGATCAGCTCGGCTGCAAACGCCTCCACGCCCTGCCGATCGTCGAGTTCGCCGAGCCGGCGATAAAGGCCCATCCTGAGGTCGAGGTCGGGCACATAATGTTCCGGGATCAGGATCGGCGCTTCGACATTGATCTGCGGCGCGAATTCCTCGCGCCGCTCCGTCGCGCCGGATTTCAGCTCCAGGATCGCATCCTCCAGCATCGACTGGTAGAGCTCGAAGCCGACCTCCTTGATATGCCCCGACTGTTCGTCGCCCAGCAGGTTGCCGGCGCCGCGAATATCCAGGTCATGGCTGGCAAGCTGGAAGCCCGCGCCCAGGCTGTCCAGATTGGCCAGTACCTGCAGCCGTTTGTCCGCGCCCTCGGTCAATGAGCGATCGGGCGTGGTTGTCAGATAGGCGTAGGCGCGGGTCTTCGACCGGCCGACGCGGCCCCTCAGCTGGTAGAGCTGGGCGAGCCCGAAGCGGTCGGCATGATGGACGATAAGGGTATTGGCCGAGGGGATATCGAGCCCGCTCTCGACAATGGTCGTGGACAGCAGCACGTCATATTTCTTGTCATAAAAGGCACCGATCCGTTCCTCGACGTCGCCAGCGCCCATTTGGCCGTGGGCGGTAACCGCCTTCACCTCCGGCACGTCCTCGCGCAGCCATTCCTCAAGGTCGGGAAGGTCGGCGATGCGCGGGGCCACAAGGAAGCTCTGGCCGCCGCGATAATGTTCGCGCAGCAGCGCCTCGCGCATCACCACCGCGTCCCAGGGCGCGACATAGGTGCGGACCGCCAGGCGGTCGACCGGCGGGGTCTGGATGACGCTGAGCTCGCGCAGCCCCGACATCGCCATCTGCAGGGTCCGCGGGATGGGTGTGGCGGTCAACGTGAGGACGTGGACGTCCTCCTTCAGTGTCTTGAGCTTCTCCTTGTGGGCAACGCCGAAATGCTGCTCCTCGTCGACGATGACCAGGCCCAGCTTCCTGAATTGGATGGATTTCGACAGGAGGGCATGGGTGCCGATGACGATATCGACCGTGCCCTTCTCGATGCCTTCCTTCGTCGCCTTCGCCTCGGCTGCGGGAACCAGCCGCGACAGCCGGCCGATCTCGATCGGGAAGCCATGGAAGCGTTCGACGAAATTGCGGTGGTGCTGGCGGGCGAGCAGGGTCGTCGGGCAGATCAGCGCGACCTGATATCCGGCCATGGCGGCGACGAAGGCGGCTCGCAGCGCGACCTCGGTCTTGCCGAAGCCGACATCGCCGCACACCAGCCGGTCCATTGGCTTGCCGCTTTCCAGGTCCTCCAGCACCTCGGCGATCGCCCGGTCCTGGTCGTCGGTCTCCTCATAGGGGAAGCGATCGACGAATTGCGGAAAGGCTGAATCGTCGGCTCCCGCGACCTGGCCGGCGCGGGTGGCGCGGATCGCCGCGGTCTTGATCAGCTCGCCGGCGATCTCGCGGATCCGCTCCTTCATCCGCGCCTTGCGCCGCTGCCAAGCCTCGCCGCCTAGCCGGTCGAGCGTCGCGGCATCGCCGGCGCCGCCGTAGCGCGACAGCACGTCGATATTTTCGACCGGCACGTAAAGCCTGTCGCCGCCGGCATAGGTCAGCGCCACGCAGTCGTGCGGCGCCTTGCCGACCATCACCGAGGTCAGTCCGTCGTAGCGGCCAATGCCGTGCTCCATGTGCACGACCAGGTCGCCTGGAGTCAGTGCGGCCAATTCGGCGATGAAGGCATCGGCGCTCTTGCGGCGTTTCTTGCGGCGAACCAGCCGGTCGCCGAGCATGTCCTGCTCGGTAAGCACCGCGACTTGGGGCGCGTTGAAGCCATGATCGAGCGGCAGGACGATCAGTGCCGCGTCGGTGCGAGCGCCGAGCGCCCCTTGCCAGCTGTCGGCCAGCTTCAGGCTTTTGAGACCATGATCCTCGAGCAGGCCGGCGAGGCGCTCCCTGGCGCCGGTCGTGTAGCTCGCCAGCACGACCTTCTTCTGCAGCTTCCCGAGCTTGGCGACATGATGCGCCACCGCCTCATAGACATTGACGTTCTGGGCTCGCTCCGGGGCGAAGTCGCGCGGCCCTTCCACGCCGAAATCGATGACCTTGTCGCTTTCGGGCTGCCGAAAAGGAGTTGCGAGATGGAGCGGTCGCTCTTCGATTGCCCCGCGCCATTCCTTGCTCGCCAGGTAAAGGGCTGACGGGGCAAGCGGCCGATAGCTGCCCGGTTCAGCGACCATCGCCCGTTCGCGGTTGGCGAAATAATCCTCGATCGCCTCGTGGCGGGCCTCAAGCGCGCCATCGGTGTTCGCATCGCGGACAATGACGTCATGATCGGCCAGATGATCGAACAGTGTCGCGAGCTTCTCCTCGAACAGCGGCAGCCAATGCTCCATCCCGGCGAGGCGCCGCCCGTCGCTGATCGCATGGTAGAGTGGGTCCCCGGTGGCGTTGGCACCGAATTGCTCGCGGTAGCGGGAGCGGAAGCGCTTGATCGTTTCCTCGTCGAGCAGCGCCTCGCTGGCCGGCATCAGGGTGAAGGCACCGGCCTTGCCCGTGGTTCGCTGGTCGGCGGGATCAAATCGGCGCAACGTTTCGATTTCGTCGCCGAAGAAGTCGAGACGGATGGCTTCGCCCTCACCAGCCGGGAACAGGTCGACGATCGAGCCGCGAACGGCAAACTCGCCCGCGTCATGCACCGCGTCCGTGCGCTGATAGCCATTGGCCGTCAGCAGCGCGACGAGCCGGTCGCGCTCGATCCGCTCGCCCTCTGCCACGCGGCGGGTCAGCTGGCGGATGCGGAAGGGCGTCAGGATGCGCTGCGTCGCGGCGTTGGCGGTCGCGACCAGCAGCTGTGGACCTTTCCGCTTCGCTTGCAGCATTTCCAGCGTCGCCAGCCGCTCCGCCATGACCCGGAGGGCCGGCGACGCGCGGTCGTATGGCAGGCAGTCCCAGGCGGGAAATGCCAGCACTTCCACCTCCGGCGCGAACACCGGCACCGTATCCTGCAGTGCGCGCATCGCCGCTTCGTCGGCCGCGATGATCACGGCGCGGGCGCCGGAACCTGTTCCGTGTGCCGCGCGCGCCAGGTCGGCTGCGAGCCAGGGCAGGAAGCCCGCGGGCACGCCGGCCAGTGTCATGGGCGACGATGCCTTGAGGATCTTCGAATGAAGGTCGCTCACTGGTTCACCTTGATGAAGTCGAGCCGCTTGAAGGCGTCCATCATTGGCCCGCGGTAGCGCTCGGGAACTTCCTGCACTCCAACCGCCCAGGCCATGATATCGACGTCCTGCTCGGCCAGCAGGGCAGCGAACAGGGCACGCTCATGATCGTCCCATGAGGCATGATGGGCCTCGAAGAATCCGCCGATCATCATGTCCGCCTCGCGCGTGCCGCGATGCCAGGCGCGATACTTCAGCGCCCTGAGCAGTTCGTCCATTTGCCGGCGCACCTCCAACGCAAATTGACCCGCAGCGGATTCGCAGCAGGTTGAGAGCGGTCCATGTAGGCAGTCGCGTCGGCCCGCGCTAGGGTGCGGCCCGATGCGCCCCGATGTCCTCAATCCGCTATTCGCCGAGGTCGAGGCGCTGAAAGGCGTGGGGCCCAGCATGGCCAAGGCGCTGGCGCGGCTCGATCTCACGCGGGCCATCGACCTGGCCCATCACCTGCCGACCGGAGTGATTGAGCGTGTAAGGGCGCCCTTCGCCTCGGCTGCGCTGCTCGGGCGGATCGTGGTGCTCGACGTTGTGCCGGTCCAGGTTCGCGCAGGGTCGGGCAAGGCCCCGCTCAGGATCTTCGCTCGCGACGCCGACGACAACATGCTGACCTTGACGTTCTTCAACAATCCGGCCTGGGCCAAGAAGCAGTTGCCGCTGAACGAGACGCGCACAGTGATTGGCAAGCTCGATGCTTGGGGCCAGGAATGGCAGATCGTCCACCCGGAAGTGATTGAGCCGGGCAAGGCGGGCGAGGTGTCGCTGCGCGAGCCGGTCTATGGCTTGACGGAAGGCATTTCCAACAAGCGGATGCGGGAATTGGCGCTGACGGGGCTGGAGCGGGCGCCGCAGCTGCCGGAGTGGATCGAATCGTCGCAATTGGCCCGGGATCGCTGGCCCCAATGGCGAGCGGCATTGGTCGAGGCACATTCTGATCCGGCTGCAACAATTGCCCGTAAGCGGCTGGCTTATGACGAGATTTTCGCGAACCAGTTGGCCCTGTTGCTGCTTCGTCAGGTAGCGCGCCGCAAGCGCGGGGTGCCGTTGCAGGGCGATGGGCGCCTGTCGAACAAGCTTCAACTCCCCTACCGGCTGACGGGCGCACAGCAGCGGGTAATCGGCGAGATCCGCGGCGACATGGCCCAGGACAGGCCAATGCTGCGGCTGCTCCAGGGCGACGTCGGCTCCGGCAAGACGCTCGTAGCGCTGCTGGCGATGCTGGAGGCCGTCGAGGCTGGCGCCCAGGCGGCGATGCTTGCCCCGACCGAGATCCTCGCGCGCCAGCATTTCGCGACCCTCCAGCGCCAGTGCGAGGCGATCGGGGTTCAGGTCGCCATCCTGACAGGCCGCGAGAAGGGCAAGTCCCGGGAATCGGTGCTGATGGGGCTGGCCGACGGCTCGATCGACATTCTCGTGGGCACCCACGCCATTTTCCAGCAGCATGTGACCTATCAGAAGCTGGGCTTGATCGTGATCGACGAGCAGCACCGCTTCGGCGTCTCCCAGCGCCTCTTGCTTGCCGAAAAGGCCGAGCACCCGCCCCACCTGCTGGCCATGACAGCGACGCCGATCCCGCGCACCCTGACCCTGACCCACTATGGCGAGATGGATGTCAGCCGGATCGATGAAATGCCGCCGGGACGGACGCCAGTCGAAACGCTGGTGATCAACGATCAGAAATTGTCTGACGTCGTCAACGGGCTGGGCCGGCACCTTGCCGCCGGTGGCCAGGCCTATTGGGTCTGCCCGCTGGTCGAGGAGAGCGAGGCGGTCGACGCCGCCGCCGCCGAGGAGCGGGCAGCGGTGCTGCGCCAGCGGTTTGGCGCCGAACGGGTCGGCCTGGTCCATGGCCGGATGAAAGGACCCGACAAGGATGACGTCATGGCATCATTCGCGAATGGCGAGCTGGGCGTGCTGGTCGCGACAACGGTGATCGAGGTTGGCGTCGACGTGCCCAATGCCACTCTGATTATTGTCGAGGGCGCCGAGCGGTTCGGCCTCGCCCAGCTTCACCAGCTGCGCGGCCGGGTCGGGCGCGGCGCGGGGGCGAGCCGCTGCATCCTGCTGCGCGGCCAGAACCTCAGCGAGACGGGCAGGGCTCGCCTGACCATGATGCGCGAGACCAATGACGGTTTCCGCATCGCCGAGGAAGATTTGCGACTACGCGGCCCGGGCGAAATCCTCGGCACGCGTCAGTCAGGCGAGCAGAAATTCCGCGTCGCCAGCACTGAGGATGTCGCAGAGCTCGCGCCAATTGCCCATGCCGATGCACGGCTGCTGTTGGACCGCGACGGCGGCCTTGCCAGTGAGCGGGGGCAGGCGGCGCGCCTCTGCCTTTACCTGTTTGAGCGGGACCAGGCGGTGGGTTTGCTGAGAAGCGGTTAAACCGAATTCGTCACCCCGGCCATGAGCCGGGGTCCGCCTTCCCTTCGAAAGGTGGGAAGAACAGATGGATCCCGGGTCAAGCCCGGGATGACGGGATTAGCTGATTAACAGCCCGTGTTTTTTCTTGCCGAGACTAATCTTTACGGAGTTGTTTCCGACATGGAGTTCCAATGATGGATCGGAAATCACCACGTCGTCGGCACGCACCGCTCCTTCTGAAATTTTGCGTTTCGCCTCGCCGTTGGATGCCGCAAAGCCCAGCCCGGTTAGTGCCTGGACGATGGAAATCGAGCCCTCCGTCACCTGCAGGGTCGGCAACTCGCCGCCCGTCGCGCCTTCCTCGAAGGTGCGCCGCGCGGTCTCGGCCGCCGCCTCCGCCGCGTGTCGGCCGTGAAGCATTGCCGTCGCCTCATTGGCCAGCACGATCTTGGCCTCGTTGATCGCCTGGCCCTCCAGCTCGGTCAGCTCCGCAATCTGCTCGAGCGGCAGGTCGGTGAACAGCTTCAGGAACTTTGCGACATCGGCATCGGCCGTATTCCGCCAGAACTGCCAATAATCATAGGCCGGCAGCTGCTCGGCGTTGAGCCAAACCGCGCCGCTCGCCGTCTTGCCCATTTTTGCCCCATCGGCGGTAGTAATGAGGGGTGTCGTGACCCCATAAAGCTCGGCGCCGTCCATCCGGCGGGTCAATTCCATGCCATTGACGATATTGCCCCACTGGTCTGACCCGCCGAGTTGCAGGCGGCAGTTGTGGCGCAGGTATAGCTCGCGAAAGTCATAGGCCTGGAGGATCATGTAGTTGAATTCCAGGAAGGTCAGCGGCTGCTCGCGGTCGAGGCGCAACTTCACCGAATCGAAGGTCAGCATGCGGTTGACGGTGAAATGCGGTCCCACGGTCCGCAGCAAGTCGATATAAGCAAGTTCATCCAACCACTCGGCATTGTCGGCCATGATCGCGTCGGTCGGGCCGTCGCCAAATGTGAGGAACCGCTCGAACACCTTGCGGATCGAGGCGATGTTGGCCTGGATCGTCTCATGGGTCAGCAGCTGCCGGCTATCGTCCTTGCCGGAAGGATCGCCAATCTTGGTCGTGCCGCCCCCCATCAGCACGATCGGGCGGTGCCCGGACTGCTGCATCCTCCGAAGCATCATGATCTGCACCAGGCTGCCGACGTGCAATGAAGGAGCCGTGGCGTCGAAGCCGATATAGCCAGTCACCACCTCGCGCGACGACAAGGCATCGAGCGCTTCGGCGTCGGTCGCCTGGTGGATATAGCCACGCTCGTCGAGCAGGCGCAGGAGGGAAGATCGGAAACTCATTTTGACCCTCTAACCATCTCGTCACCCCCGCGAAAGCGGGGGTCCCGCTACTTTTCTTACTATTCTTAGAAAATCGGGATTCCCGCTTACGCGGGAATGACGATAGTGGGATCAATGCATTTGCTATCCCGTCATCCCCACACCCCGCCCGGGGCCATTCACACCGTCGAGGCCGAGCTTTGCCGTGTTCAAGGCGGCGCAGTTGCAACCTTTCGCGCGACCGGTGACATTTCGCGGTTGGTCATCCCGCCGCCGGCGGTGCCTGAGAGAAGCAATGATCTTTGGCGCTCTACCTGCTTTGAATTGTTCGTCGCTGATGGCGCCAAAGCTTACCGGGAGTTCAACTTGTCGCCATCAGGTGCCTGGGCCGCCTATCAATTTGACGGCCATCGATCTGGAATGGTCCAGGCGCAGGCTTCAGTGGAGATCGAAATATCAATGAATGACAAAACCTTATCATTGATAGCCAAGATTGAATCTGAATTTCTGAATCCATCTCGAGTCGGCTTGACCGCGGTGATCGAGGAAGGCGATGGCATCATCCGATATTGGGCGACGGCTTTCGCCCCTGGAGAGCCCGATTTTCATGCGGAGGCGACCCGGTCCTTATTGTTCGATGGAGTAAGCGCAGAATGATGCTGGGCGTTGAACGGCTGTTGGTTGACCCTGACTTGCGAAAGCCGCTTGAAGGCAGGCGCGTTGCCCTGCTCGCCCATCCGGCTTCGGTCACCTATCATCTGAAGCATAGCCTCGATGCGCTCGCCGAGTGCGAAGGCCTCCGCGTCACCGCTGCGTTCGGGCCGCAGCATGGCCTGCGCGGCGACAAGCAGGACAATATGATCGAAAGCCCGGATTTCATCGACCCGGAGCATGAAATTCTGGTGTTCAGCCTTTACGGCGAGGTGCGCCGCCCAACTGGGCAGATGATGTCGACATTCGACACGGTCCTGATCGACTTGCAGGACCTCGGATGCCGCATCTACACTTTCATCACCACCCTGCTCTACATGTTGGAGGCTGCGGCCGAGCATAGGAAAAGCGTCTGGGTACTGGACCGGCCTAATCCCGCCGGTCGTCCGGTCGAGGGCCTGACCTTGCGCGAAGGTTGGGAAAGCTTCGTCGGCGCGGGGCCCATCCCGATGCGACACGGCCTGACACTGGGCGAGCTTGGTCGCTGGTTCGTCGACCATTTCAAGCTCGACGTCGACTATCGCGTGATCGAGATGGAGGGTTACCGGCCCGATGAGGGTCCCGGCTTCGGCTGGCCGGCCGACCGCGTCTGGATCAACCCCTCGCCGAACGCGCCGAACCTCAACATGGCCCGCTCCTACGCTGGCACGGTAATGCTGGAGGGCACGACGCTGAGCGAGGGTAGGGGAACCACCCGTCCACTGGAGCTGTTCGGCGCGCCAGACATCGATGCGCGGGCGGTGATCAAGATCATGCACGACCTGGGCCCGCAGTGGCTGGAGGGATGTACGTTGCGTGACATCTGGTTCGAGCCGACGTTCCACAAGCATGTCGGCCAGCTGTGCAGCGGCGTGCACGTTCATGCCGAAGGCGACTCTTACGATCATGATGCGTTCAAGCCGTGGCGGCTTCAGGCGCTCGCGTTCAAGGCCATTCGCAAGCTGTTTCCTGAATATCCCATCTGGCGAGGCAAGGATTTCGCGTACGAATATACGAAAGACGTGCTGGCGATCGACGTCATCAACGGCTCGCCGCTGCTGCGCGAATGGGTCGACGACGATGCTGCCGAGCCGGGCGAACTCGACGCAATCACCCTTCCTGACGAGCAGGCGTGGGAAGCAGAGCGCA
>DASTOV010000080.1:0-3980 GCA_035720125.1 Sphingomicrobium sp.
CGACGTGATCCGCACCGTCCAGACGCTCGAGGACCGGCTGCAGCATATCAAGACGCCGATGTCGCTCAGCGTGCTGGGCTGCGTGGTCAACGGGCCGGGCGAGGCGCGCGAGACCGACATTGGCATCACCGGCGGCGGCCAGGGCAAGCATATGATCTATCTGTCGGGCGTCACCGACCATCATGTCCAGGACGCCGACATGGTCGAGCACATTGTCCGGCTGGTTGAAGAGAAGGCGGCCGAGATCGAGGCCGGACTGACGGCACCGACCCTCGACGCGGCAGAATGAAGCAGGTTACGCGAGCCTCTGCCACGGGAGCCGCGGCGACGGGCGCTTCGGCAACCGGGATCAGCCTGCTGGGTTCCGCCGCATTGGGCGCGCTGGCCATGGGGGCAGTTGCCCTGGGCGCACTGGCAATCGGAAGGCTCTGGATCGGCAAGGCCCGCATTCGCAAGCTGCGGATCGACGAACTGGAAATAGGACGCGTCGTGCGCCACGACGAAGCGGACCGAACGTCGGCTAATTAGCGCGACACAGCCTCTCGACGCAGCCGATTTGCTCGGGCAAGGCGCGACATCATGAGCGCGCCGCACAGCCCCCTCCCGGCCTATGCCGCAGCAGTGACCGGGATCGCCCTCTTTTCGATCATGGACATGGTCATGAAGGGGCTGACCCTGGCGATCGGCACCTTCCCGACCTTGATGTGGCGATCGCTGATCGGCATTGCCCTGGCTTCGATCCCATACATCGTCATCCGTAACGCCTGGCCAAAAGGCGTAGCGCTCCGTCTCCATTTATTGCGCGGGACCATGATGGTGCCGATGGCCGTCCTGTTCTTCTGGGGGCTGGCCAGGGTGCCCATGGCGCAGGCCGTGGCCCTGACCTTCATCGCCCCGCTGCTGGCACTGGTCCTGGCCGCACTGATCCTGAAGGAGCCAATCGGCCCGCGCACGATCGGAGGGTCGCTCGCCGCTTTCGCGGGCGTGGCGATCATATTCGCGGGCCAGGCCCAGGCGGACCTCGGCCCCGACGCGCTGCTGGGCAGCTTTGCCGTGCTCGGCTCGGCGGTGATCTATGCCTTCAACATCATCGTGATGCGCCGGCAGGCCCAGCATGCCGGGCCGATCGAGATCGCCTTCTTCCAGAATCTGGTGATCGGCGGCGTGCTGCTGGCCTTGGCACCGATCCTTGGCGCCCCGCTGCCAACGGGGCATTGGGGGGAGCTGGTGCTGGCCGCGGTGCTGGCGATCGGGTCGCTGATGCTCCTGGGATGGGCCTATGCGCGCGCCGGGGCGGCCTATCTGTCGACCACGGAATATTCCGCCTTCCTGTGGGCCATGCTGCTCGGCTGGATGCGGTTCGGTGAAACGGTATCACCGTTCACCCTGCTGGGCGCGGCATTGATCGTCGCCGGCTGCCTGGTGGCAGCGCGGACGCGGAAGGTCGAGCATCCGGCGCTCGAAGCCACGGCGTGAAGGAGGGCATATGGCCTGGTTCTACCTGATCCTCGGCGGCCTGTTCGAAGTCGGCTTCACCACCGCGTTGCGGTTTGTCGATGGCTTCAGGAACCTGCCATGGACCATTGCCTTCCTGGCGTCGGTGACGCTCAGCATGGGGCTGCTCGAGCTTGCCGCGAGGACCATCCCGATGGGCACGGCCTATGCCGTGTGGGGCGGCATTGGCGCAGTCGGCACGGTGATGGTCGGAATGGCCTTCTTCAGCGAGCCGACGACCACCATCCGGCTATTGCTCATCCTTGCCATCGTCGCCTGCATTGCAGGCCTCAGGCTTACGGCCTGACCGGCTCCAGCAGCGGCGAGATATCGGCCGCCTGCTCGATCGACGGCAGCAAGCCCGGCGCCGGCAGCGGGCCCCGGGCCTGCTCAAAGGCGTGGCCAAGCGACAGGATGAGTCCATCCGTCCACCTCGTGCCGACGAAGCTCAGCCCGACCGGAAGGCCCTTCACCATGCCCATGGGCACCGTGAGATGCGGATAGCCCGCCATCGCTGCAAGATATCCGCCGCCCCCGCCGGGATACTGGTCGCCATGGACCGCATCAATCAGCCAGGCCGCGGAGACGGTCGGGCCGATCAATGCATCCAGCCTGTGCGCGCTCAGCAGGCGGTCGATGCCATTGACGCCCGCATAGGCGACGCCATGGTCACGCTGCTTCCTGTATTCGGGATCGTCGACCCCCCTGGTCTTCTCGGCCCGTTCGAACAGGTCCTGCCCGAACAGAGCCAGCTCCCGTGGTGTTGCCTTGTTGAAGGCGATGACATCGGCCAGCGTGCGGGTCTTGACGCTCGGCGGCGTGGTGGCAAGGTAGGCATTGAGGCCGGCCTTGAACTCGGTCAGCAGCACTTCAAGCTGCTTGGGCTCTTCCTTCGGCCCGCCGAATTCCTTGATTTCAATGACCTCGGCGCCCTGCGCGCGGAGGACGGTGAGCGCGCTTTCCAGAACGGAGTCGGTGCCGAAGCCGGAGGCGAAGCGCATCAGACCCAGCCGCTTGCCCTTCAGCGATCCGGCGTCGAGCGCGGCGACATAGTCGACCTTGCGCCGGTCCGCCTCCGCCGTCGACGGATCGGCCGGATCGGTCCCGGCGATTGCGTTCATCAGCTCGGCGGCATGGCGAACCGTGCGGGTCATTGGCCCGGCGGTGTCCTGGGTGACGCTGATCGGGACAATGTGGGTGCGGCTGACGAGGCCGACGCTGGGCTTGAAGCCGACGATGCCGTTCGCGGACGCCGGGCAGCTGATCGAGCCATTGGTCTCGGTGCCGATGGCATGGTCAACAATGCCTGCCGCGACCGCCGCGCCCGATCCCGAGGAGCTGCCGCACGGGTTGCGGTCGAGCGCATATGGGTTGCGGGTCTGGCCGCCGATCGCGCTCCACCCGGAGATGCTCGCATTGTCGCGAATGTTGGCCCATTCGCTGAGGTTCGACTTGCCGATAACGACCATCCCGGCGGCGCGCAGACGGGTCACCAGCGGCGCATCGCGACCGGCTACATTATCCTTCAGTGCCAGGCTCCCGGCGGTGGTCGGGAGCGGCCCGGCCACTTCGATATTATCCTTGATCAGGATCGGCATGCCGGCGAGGGGACCCGCTGGTCGCCGTGCGTCGACGGCCCTGGCCTGGGCCCGCCAGCTTGGATCGATTGAAAGTACCGAACGGACTTCCCGATCTACCGCCTCGATCCGCTGAATCGCCCGCTCGGCATTTTGCTCGGCAGGCCCCTTGGCCCCAGCCTGGGCGGCGATCGCCGCCAGGCTGACGAGGAGCGCCACATGTCCTGGTCCGCCCTTCTTCATGGAAGAACACCCCCTTCGTCGAACAACCAATGACGTCATGGCACCTCGGGGCGCCGCGCACCAGCGGGGGCGACTGGAAGCACGCCGTGACACGCTCCGCTGGGGATTCGATTTCACCGAGCAGTTGCGGTCGAAGGCGCCTACGCCACAGGCCGTGGCCGCCTTCCGAGAGCGGTTGGCCCGGCAACAGGAAGGCCAGCAAATCTGGGCGAAAACCTCGAACTGGTGGCGAAGCACCCCTTTTTCCGCGGCAGCTCGCTTCGGTTCGACGTCGACAATATCTTCAACAACCGGCCAAAGGTGCGCGATGCGAACGGGGCGACGCCGCTGAGTTACCAGCCCGACCTGCTCGAACCGATCAGGCGGACGTTCGGCATCACGCTAAGGAAGCTGTTCATTCCCCGCCGATTCTTTCAACGGCGGACGCAGCCAGCGAATTAGGCGGGGACTTTTTCCGCCTTCGCCCTGGCGATGGAATCGAGCACGACCTGGCGCGCCGCCTCCGCATTGCCCCAGGTGCCGACCCGTACCCACTTCTCGGCCTCCAGGTCCTTATAGTGGGTGAAGAAATGCTCGATCTGCTCGACGACGATCGGCGGCAGGTCGGTGTAATTCTCCACATCCCGATAATAGGGTGAAACCTTGGTGATCGGCACGGCCAGGATC
>DASTOV010000081.1:0-6831 GCA_035720125.1 Sphingomicrobium sp.
CATGCCGCCTCGGCGCGGTCGAGCCAGTTCACCAGCGCTGCCAGCGACGGAAGCTCGATGAACCGGGGATGGTCGGCCGGCGCCGGGCGCTTTTCATGGCTCCATGCCAGGGGCTGCGGGATATAGGCGGCCCAGGCCCCCGCCTCGAGTGCTGGAATGACGTCGCTGCGCATCGAATCCCCGGCCATCAGCGCATTGCCGGCCTCGACCCCGAAGCGATCGAAGATTCGCGAGAAGGTCCGCGGGCCCTTGTCGCTGACGATCTCGATCCCCGAGAAGCGGTCGCCGAGTCCCGAGGCGGCGAGCTTCGCCTCCTGGTGGAACAGGTCGCCCTTGGTCACCAGCACCAGCCGCGCCCGGTCGGCGAGCGCGTTCAGCGTGTCGTCGATCCCGTCAAACAGTTCGACCGGATGCGCGTGGAGCGCCTTGCCTGCCGCGAGGATGTCGCGGATCACCGAGGCCGGGACATCGTCGCCTCCCAGCTCAAGCGCGGTCTCGATCATCGACAGGGTGAAGGCCTTGGCGCCATAGCCGTAGAGGTTGAGGTTGCGGACTTCGCACGCCTCCAGCGAGGAACGGGCAATGCCGGCGTCGACGAACGGCTCCAGCATCGCCACCAGCGCGTCCTGCGTGGCGTTGAAGTGGCGCATATTGTGCCAGAGCGTGTCGTCGGCATCGAGGCAGATGAGGTCGATAGGCATGATTCACACTTAACCACCGTCGTCATCCCCGCGAAATGGTGAAAACACATTGTCTTCCCGACCGTGTTGTTTTTCATGGGATCCGGATTTTTGTTCGGCTGTGTTCACGCGCTCGGCGGGCGTCCGCGAAAGCGACGTTCGAACAGCGCCCTGCCCCTGTCCCAGCTTTTCGCCAGTCCGCGCCTGGCAATGGGATCGAGCATGGCGTCGGGGCTTTCCGGGTCCAACAGCTCATTGGACGCGATGAACTCGTCCGCTGCGCCAAGAGGTTCCATCGGCAGCGGAACGAGCGTCTTGCCGGACCCCCGCAATTCCTCGATCGCCGCGATCATCGATCCGTGGCGCTGCTCAAGCGCGGCGAACTCCTGCGCTCTGCAGCCGAGGTGCTCGGCGAGCAACCGACAGCGAAGGTCCGAGATCGTGGGCCCGCAATGGTGGTTCGCTTCCAGTCCGGCGTCGATCGTGACGTCGCACTCGCTGTCCAGGCCCATGCTCCGATTGTTGAGATTGGCCGAACCGATGCGGAGCAAGCGGTCGTCAACGACCGATATTTTGGCGTGCACATAGATATTCTCGCCGCCCTCGGTCTGCGGATAATAGACCCGGAAGCGGTTCATCTTGTCCCGCCGGCCGATTGCCCGGATCAGCTTCAGGCGCGCTCCATCCATCGCGGTCTGTTCCAGCCAGCCGTCGGCCCGGCGCGGCATCACCAGCACCATCTCGGGCGGATCATCCTCTTCCATCCGAGCGCAAATCGCAGCGGCGATCTTTGCCGATGTGAAATATTGATTCTCGAAATAGATGAAGCGCCGCGCGGCGGCGATCATGTCAAGAAAAAGCGCCTGTATTTCACGTACCTCGGGCAGATCGGCATAGCTGGCACGCGTCCGGGAGATGGCGATGTCGACATGGCGAAACATCGCCGGCAGGCCGTGGGGCCAATCGTCATGGCAGGATTCGATCCGCGACAGCTCCCTGCTGGTCGCCACCTTCCATCGCTGGCGCCCAAGCTCCCCGATATCCTGCGCGATTTCTCCCAGCATCAGCATGGTCGCATCGTGCCACGGCATATAGGGCTTGCCGTCCGGCCCGGTCCGCCGATTGTCGCCATCGAGATGTGTTGTCGTGTCCCAACGGCAGGCCGAAATATCGATGCCGCCGCATGCGGCCAGGCAATCGTCGATCGCCACGATCTTCTGGTGATGGCTGCAGCCGGGCGGATGGGCGCTGTCGAAGCGGAAGTCGATCGCCCGCGTGCGCCACCAGCGGAACAGCCACATTACCGCCACCGGGCGCATGAATTGCTTCAGCGCCCCGAAATTCCATTTGAGAATATCGATCTCGCGCTGTGGCCGCTGCTTCGCGAGCTGAAGGAAAAAATGACCCAGCGAGACGCCCTTGCCCTGGTCGCCCGGGTCGAGCGCGATCCTCGTATCGAACTCCCAGCCGACAATCAGGATGCGGCGCTCGGCACGACTCATGGCAAGGCCGATGAAATGGAAATAGTCGGCGGCATCGACAATCACGGTCGCGATGTCCGCGCGGGAAATGCGCCAGCAGTTGCGCCCGGTTTCAACCACCGGCTTCAATTCATCATCCGCCATGCGCGGCCTGTTGTTGCAGCCGTGTCACGAACGTCAAAAGCATGACGGTGACGAGCGTTCCCGTGACGGCTACTTAGCCGCAATGCCCGCCACGCCCGCTTGGCCGCCGAAGAGCCTACCGCGCCTCTATGTCGCGACGCCACTTCGCGCGGGGATAGGAGTCGACCTGGACGCCGCGCAGGCCAATTATCTCGGCAATGTCATGCGGATGAAGCAAGGTGACCGGCTGCTGGCTTTCGACGGTGCGTCGGGCGAATGGCTGGCCGAGATCAGCGAGGCCGGCAAGAAGCGCATGACCCTGTCGGTCATCGAACCGACCCGGCCGCAGGAGGCGGTGCCCGACCTGTGGCTGGCCTTTGCGCCGCTGAAAAAGGGGCGCGTCGACTGGCTGGTCGAAAAGGCCGTCGAGCTTGGCGTGGGGCGGCTGATCCCGGTCGTCACCCAGCGCACCATCGTCGACAAATTGAACCTCGACCGCCTGCGCGCCCACATCATCGAGGCGGCAGAGCAGTGCGGAAGAACCGCGCTGGCTGGCATTGACCATCCGGTCAAACTCGAAGCCTTGCTGAAGTCGCGCGACCCGCATCGCACCCTTTATTTCGCCGATGAGACCGGCGGCGAAGCCGCGGCGGCCGCGTTGAATCCCGGTCCGGCCCTGATCCTGATCGGCCCCGAAGGTGGATTCACGCCGGACGAAGCCGCGGCCATTCGCGCGGCCCCCAATGCGCATGCCATTGGCCTTGGTCCGCGCATCCTTCGTGCCGAAACGGCGGCGCTGGCGGCCGTGGCCGCATGGATGGTGATTGCCGGCGACTGGCGGCGATAAGCCAGATTAGTACGGGCATAAAACGGAAGTGCTGGCGCACCCGTTCGCGCGCCGCTAATCCCGCGCGCCAATGACCCAGCGCACCGAAACAGGCGCCAGCCCGCCGATCGAAAGCCGTGATGACCTGCTGTCGGTGTTCGCCGGCGGAGAAAAACCGCGCGAGGCATGGCGGATCGGCACCGAGCATGAGAAATTCGTCTATCGCATCGAAGATCATCGCGCCCCGTCCTGGGACGAACCCGGCGGCATTCGCGACCTGCTGCTCGGCCTGACCGAGTTCGGTTGGACGCCGATCGAAGAAGGCGGCAACGTCATTGCCTTGGCCGGTGTCGACGGGACCATCAGCCTGGAACCCGCCGGCCAGCTCGAACTGTCGGGCGCGCCGTTGCAGAACCTGCACGAAAGCTGCGCCGAAAGCGGCCGGCATCTGCAGCAGGTGAAGGCGGTCGGTGACCGACTGGGCCTCGGCTTCCTCGGCCTCGGCATGTGGCCGGACAAGGCGCGATCCGACCTGCCGATCATGCCCAAGGGCCGCTATGCGATCATGCTCCGCCATATGCCGCGTGTGGGCAGCCTCGGCCTCGACATGATGCTCCGCACCTGCACGATCCAGGTGAATCTCGATTATTCATCCGAAGCCGACATGGTGAAGAAGTTCCGCGTCGGCCTCGCGCTCCAGCCCGTCGCCACCGCTCTCTTTGCCAATTCGCCGTTCACCGACGGCAAGCCGAACGGCTACAAAAGCTTCCGCAGCCATATCTGGGAAGACACGGACCCGGCGCGGACCGGCATGCTGCCCTTCGTGTTCGACGACGACTTCGGCTACGAACGATACTGCGACTACGCGCTCGACGTGCCGATGTACTTCGTGTTTCGCGACGGGAAATATATCGATGCGGCAGGGCAAAGCTTTCGCGACTTCCTTGAAGGCCGGCTCCCCGCTTTTCCCGGGGAGAGACCGAACCTGGTCGACTGGACCGATCATCTGTCGACCGCCTTTCCCGAGGTGCGCCTGAAGAGCTTCCTGGAAATGCGAGGTGCCGACGGCGGCCGCTGGGGGAGGATTTGCGCCCTGCCCGCGCTGTGGGTCGGGCTGACTTACTCGCAAAGCGCGCTCGACGCCGCATGGGACCTTTGCAAGCATTGGACGATCGAGGAGCGCGAGGCGCTGCGCCATGCGGTCCCGAGGCAGGCGCTCGATGCACCGGTGCCGGGCGGCGGCACGATGCGCGAGCTTGCTCGGGAAGTGCTGGAGATTGCGGCTGCAGGCCTCACCGAACGGGAGGAGCTCAACTCCGCCGGCGACAATGAGAGCGGCTTCCTCGACCCGCTGCGCGACGTGGTGGCCAGCGGCAAGACCTTCGCCGATCGGCTGCTCGACCGCTTCCATGGCGAGTGGCAGGGCGACGTTTCCCGCGTTTACGGCGAATATAGCTTCTGACGCTGTCTCGCCCGGCAAAAGAGTCATTCCATTGCAACAATGACCGTGAAATCTTCACGCTGGAGAAGCGTGCGCGTTGACAGAGGCCCGCTCACAGGTAGAGGCCCGTAAAGCATCGGGGCGGGGCGCTTGGAATGGGCCGCGCCCGCTGGCCTTTTTTCAAGAAAGACGACGATGCGCCGCACCTCCCAGACTTCGCTGATCGCGCTGGCAACCGCCTGCAGCTTCGCCCTCGCCGCCTCGCCGGCTTTCGCCCAGGACGCTCCCGCGGAAGGGCAGGCTGCCGAAGCGGCCTCTGCCACCGGCAACCAAGGTGTCGGCGACATTGTCGTCACCGCCACCCGACGCAGCGAGAATCTGCAGGACATTCCGCTGTCGGTCGCGACCGTCGACGATGAAACGCTGCAAGCGGTCCAGTCCGGCGGCGCCGACATCCGCGGCCTGTCGGGACGCGTCCCCAGCCTCAACATCGAAAGCTCGTTCGGCCGCACCTTCCCGCGCTTCTACATCCGCGGCCTCGGCAACACCGACTTCGACCTCAATGCGTCGCAGCCGGTCAGCCTCATCTATGACGACGTCGTCCTGGAAAACCCGATCCTGAAAGGCTTCCCGGCATTCGACGTCGACCGGATCGAAGTGCTGCGCGGACCGCAGGGCACCTTGTTCGGCCGCAATACGCCGGCCGGCATCGTCAAGTTCGATACGGTTCGGCCGGACGCCAACAATCGCAATTACGCGCGGCTCAGCTACGGCAGCTATTCGACGATTAATGCCGAAGCTGCGGTTGGCGGCGAAGTCAGCGACGGCGTCTCGGTCCGTGTGTCGGGCCTCTGGCAGCATCGCAACGACTGGATCGACAACCTCGAAGAGTCCGGCAGCAATGACCTGGAGGGTTATGACGATTTCGCCCTGCGCGGCCAGATCCAGTGGGAACCGACTGACCAGCTGACGCTTCGACTGACAGGGCAGTACCGCAACCTCGACGGCGATGCGCGCATCTTCCGCGCCAACGCCATCGAGCGGGGCACGAACAATCTGATCGGCGTTGATGGCGGAGACTTCAAGCGTGACGAGGTTCGCACCGACGGCACCAATTTCCAGGACCTGACGACCTGGAACATGGCCGGCACAATCGAATATGACTTTGGCCCGGCGACGCTTTATTCCGTGACCAGCTATTGGCACGGCAAGCTGGAAAGCCGCGGCGATATCGACGGCGGCACCGGCGACTCCTTCTCGGATCCCAATGCTGGACCCGGCTTCATCCCCTTCTTTGCGGAGAGCCAGGACAATATCCCGGATCTCGACCAGTTTACGCAGGAAATCCGCATCGCGTCGAACAATGTCGGTGGTTTCGGCTACCAGGGCGGCATCTTTTATTTCAATGAAGATCTGACGATCGAGAGCTTCGACTTCGGCGGGGTCGACGACCCGATCCTTTTTCCGCCCCCGGCCTACGGAACGCCAACGGCGACCATTCCGTCCGCAATCGTCAACCAGCACCAGGACGCCAAGGCCTGGGGTATTTTCGGCTCGGTCAACTATGCGTTCGACAATGGCCTGACCCTGCAGGCCGGCGCACGCTGGAACCATGACAAGAAGACGCTGGTCGCGGCCCGACCGGTAGACATCCGCCCGATCTTTATCGGTGGCGGCCCGGTCCCCGAAACCACCACCAAGGTCGACGACAGCGTCCTGACCTGGGACGTCAGCGCGATCCACGAGATCAACCAGGACGTCAATGTCTACGCTCGCATCGCCAAGGGCTATCGCGCCCCGGCGATTCAGGGCCGCATCCTGTTCGACCGAACCGTGACCACGGCCGACAGCGAAAACACCATGTCCTACGAAGCCGGCGTCAAGACGGTTCTGTTCGACCGCCGGCTACGGTTCAACCTGACCGGCTATTTTTTCAAGACCAAGGATATTCAGCTCTCGGCGGTCGGCGGACAGACCAATGCCAACCTGCTTCTCAATGCCGACAAGGTGAAGGGCAGCGGCTTCGAGGCGGAACTGGAGGCGCGACCGCTAACTGGCCTCACCCTGACTTCGGGCCTTAGCTACAACAAGACTAAGATCCATGACGACGATCTAACTGTGCGGGCTTGCGGCGGGACACGCGTTGATACGCCGCCCAACTTCTCGCTTTGCACGATCCTCGATCCGATCCTTGATCCTGCGGGTTTCTTCTCGGCAGCAACCGTCCTGATCGACGGCAATCCGTTGCCGCAGGCGCCGAAGTGGACCTTGAACTTCACG
>DASTOV010000082.1:0-7301 GCA_035720125.1 Sphingomicrobium sp.
GAGGACATCGAACGGCTGCGCACCATGTGCGGCCACGACAAATGGATGGTGTTTGGCGGCAGCTGGGGCTCAACCCTCAGCCTCGCTTATGCCCAGACTCATCCGGACCGCGTCACTCAGCTGGTGCTGCGCGGCATTTTCCTGTTTGGGCAAAGCGAGCTCGACTGGCTCTACCGCTATGGCGCGTCGGAGCTTTACCCGGACGGCTGGGATGAGTTCCTGGCGCCCGTGCCGCAGGAAGAACGCGGCGACCTGGTCGCGGCCTATCGCCGCCTGCTGACCGGCGACGATCGGGAAGCGCAGCTGCGCGCCGCCAAGGCATGGAGCAAATGGGAGGGGATGACCGTCACCCTGCTCCCTGACCCGGAAATGCTCGCCGAATTCACCGAGGATCATCACGCCATCGCGATCGCCCGGATCGAAAATCACTATATGCTGCACAAGGGCTGGCTGGAGGAAGGCCAGCTCCTGAAAGGCGCCGAAAAGCTGCGCGGCATCCCCGGGGTGATCGTCCAGGGCCGCCACGACTGCTGCACCCCGCCGCGCGCGGCCTGGGAACTGAAGAAGGCCTGGCCGGAAGTCGAGCTCAACATCGTCCCTGACGGTGGGCACCTCTACAATGAGCCGGGGATCCTCGACGGGCTGGTACGGGCCACCGACCGCTTCGCGGGCTAGCCGGCTGAGGGATCAAGTTGGCTCCATTGCCTGCTATGGGTGGAAAGCGGACGCTGGTGAAAGGGCCGTCACGCGAGTGAGCTCCAGACCGGCCATGCCCCAAGCATGGCCTGGATCTGGCAGCTCGTGACGTCAGTCGCTGCTTCGCAGTGCTGGCCATGACGAGAACGCACTGTCCCCCAAACAGTGCTGGTTCTCGTCATTCCGCATCGCTTACGCTGCTCGGTGCTTCAAGCCTGGTGAACCGCCTTCACCACCTGATACGACTCAAGCCCCTCTTTTCCGCCCTCCGAGCCAAAGCCTGAATCCTTGACTCCGCCGAACGGCGCGTCGGCGACGGAAATGGCAAAGGTGTTGATGCCGCACATGCCGGCCTCGATCAGGTCGCCGATCATGTTGGCGCGGCGACCGTTCTCGGTGAAGGCGAAGGAGGCGAGACCGAAGGGAAGGCGGTTGGCCTCGACAATCGCTTCCTCGAAGGTCGAGAAACTCTTGGTCACTGCGACCGGGCCGAACGGCTCCTCGTTCATGATGTTGGCTTCGTTCGGCACATCGGCGAGCAGCGTCGGCTGAAAGAAGAAGCCCTGGTTGCCGCGTCCACCGCCGGCGAGCACGCGCGCTCCCTTGGCCGCGGCGTCCTCGATCAGCGCGCCGACCGCCTCGGGGCGGCGCTCGTTGGCGAGCGGGCCCATCTTCGTATCGGCTTCCAGCCCGTTGCCGACCTTTACTTTCTGCGTGCGCTCCGCGAAGCCCTTCAGGAAGGCGTCGTAGATCGATTCCTGGACGTAGAAGCGGGTTGGCGAGACGCAGACCTGCCCGGCGTTGCGGAACTTCTGCGGTACGACCATGTCGAGCGTCTTTTCCAGATCGCAATCGTCGAAAATGAGCACCGGAGCGTGGCCGCCCAGTTCCATCGTGATCCGTGTCATGCTGTCGGCGGCGAGGCGCATCAGATGCTTGCCGACATTGGTCGAGCCGGTGAAGCTGACCTTGCGGATTTCCCTCGCCCCGATCAGCGTGGTGCTGATCATGTTCGCGTCGCCATGGACCAGCTGGGCGACGCCCTTGGGAATGCCGGCGTCAGCAAGCGCGCGGAACATTTCCGTCGCACAGCCGGGCGTCTCGTGCGGCGGACGCGAAATGACAGTGCAGCCCGCGGCGAGCGCCGCCGACACCTTCTTAGCCAGCAGGTAGATGGGGAAATTCCACGGGGTGAAGGTCGCGACCGGCCCGACCGGCTGGCGGATTACCCGCGAAACCTGCCCCGCCGGGCGAACCAAGGTGCGGCCATAGTCGCGCTTGATCTCCTCGGCATACCAGTCGAACAGCTGCGCCGAGCCCAGCACCTCGGCCTTGGACTCGGCCAGTATCTTGCCCTGCTCCTGCGTCATGATGGCACCGATATGGTCGGCCCGCTCGCGCAGCAGCGCTGCGACCTTGTGCAGGATCCCGCCGCGCTTCTCGACATCGGTCGACCGCCATTCCGGCCAGGCCCGGTCAGCGGCGGCCAGCGCCTCTTCCAGGTCAGCCTTGGTGGCATAGGGCACCTCCGCCATTGCGCTGGCGGTGACGGGGTTGACGACCGGATGGGCGTCGCGGCCTTCGCCGCTTTTCCATGCGCCGTCGATGAAGAGTTGGAGGTCGGTGTCGTAGCTCATGGGCGTGAGATAGGCTTTCGAACGCTTGTCGCCAACCCGCCACACGGCTAGGCGAGACCGGACCAATCCATGGGAGAGTTTTCATGACCAAGTCGGAACTGCTCGCGAAGATGCAGGATGCGGGAGCGTGGCTCCCAGGCAAGACGGTGAAGATCGATTTCGGGGGCGACAATGGAGTGATCCTGCTGGACGGCGCCAATAGCCTGGTCAGCGACAATGACGGCGCGGCCGACACGACGATCAAGGTCAGCTGGGACGACTGGCAGGCACTGGCGACCGGCGCGCTTGATGGCATGACGGCATTCATGACCGGCAAGCTGAAAGTCGAAGGCGACATGTCCAACGCCATGCAGTTGCAGGGCGTGCTGTCGAAATTGCGCGGATAAGTCGTCATTGCGAGCCTCGCGAAGGCGGGGCGTGGCAATCCAGTCTGGTTCGCCGCGTCGCTTCGCTCCTCGCGATGACGAAGAGGGACAAAAATGCAGAAAATCTACCCCAGTGCCGAGGCTGCGCTTGAAGGGTTGCTGTTCGACGGCATGACGATTGCGGCAGGAGGTTTTGGCCTGTGCGGTATTCCTGAGCGGCTGATCGACGCAATTCAGGCGAGCGGGGTCAAGAATTTGACCATCGCGTCCAATAATGCCGGGATCGACAATGAAGGGCTCGGCAAGCTGCTGCGCACGCGGCAGGTGAAGAAGATGATCTCCTCCTACGTCGGCGAGAACAAGGAGTTCGAGCGGCAGTATCTGGCCGGAGAGCTGGAGGTGGAATTCTGCCCGCAGGGCACGCTGGCCGAGCGGATGCGGGCCGGCGGCGCGGGCATCCCCGGCTTCTACACCAAGACCGGCGTCGGCACCCAGGTTGCCGAGGGCAAGGAAGTGAAGAGCTTCGACGGGGAGGACTATATCCTCGAACGCGGCATCCGCGCCGACCTTTCCATCATCAAGGGCTGGAAGGCCGACGAGGCCGGCAACCTCATGTTCCGCAAGACCGCGCGCAACTTCAACCAGCCGGCCGCGACTGCGGGCAAGTTCTGCGTCGCCGAGGTCGAGGAAATCGTGCCGGTCGGCAGCCTCGACCCTGACTGCATCCATGTGCCGTCGATCTATGTGAAGCGGCTGATCCTCGGTGCGCCCTATGACAAGAAGATCGAGTTCGTGACGACGCGTGAAAGGGAGAGCGCCTGATGGCTACGATCATCAAGGGCTGGGACCGCAACCAGATGGCGGCGCGGGCGGCGAAGGAGCTGAAGGACGGATACTACGTCAACCTTGGCATCGGCATCCCGACCCTGGTCGCCAACAATATCCCGGCGGGCATTGAAGTGACGCTGCAAAGCGAGAATGGCATGCTCGGCATCGGGCCGTTCCCCTATCCGGATGAGGTCGATCCCGACCTGATCAATGCGGGCAAGCAGACGATCAGCGAACTGCCGAGCTCCAGCTATTTCAGCTCTTCGGACAGCTTCGCCATGATCCGCGGCGGGCATATCGACCTCACCGTCCTCGGTGCGATGGAGGTTAGCCAGGACGGCGACATCGCCAACTGGATGATCCCCGGCAAGATGATCAAGGGCATGGGCGGGGCGATGGACCTGGTCGCCGGGGTCAAGAAGATCATCGTCGTGATGGAGCACAACTCCAAGGCCGGCGACCCCAAGTTCATCCCGAAGTGCACGCTGCCGCTGACCGGCAAGAATGTGGTCGACATGATCATCACCGACCTCGCCGTGTTCCAGCGGCCGGATCACGGCAGCCCGTTCAAGCTGATCGAGCTGGCGCCCGGCGTGACCGCCGAGGAAGTGCGGTCGAAAACAACGGCGCAATACGAAGGGTGAACGCGGAGGCGTTCACGCCCAAGCTGATTTCGGCCCTCCGCGAGGGCTATGACGCGGCCAAGCTGCGCGCGGACTTGTTCGCCGGGATGACCGTCGCCATCGTCGCCCTGCCACTTGCGATGGCGCTCGGCATTGCCAGCGGCGCGTCGCCGAACGAGGGTCTGATCACTGCCGTCATCGCGGGCTTCCTGATTTCCGCGCTTGGCGGATCAAGGGTCCAAATCGGCGGTCCGACTGGCGCCTTCGTGGTCATCGTCGCCGGTGTCATCGCCACGCATGGTTTCGACGGGTTGCTGCTGGCGACCTTCATGGCCGGAATCATCCTGGTGGTTGCCGGCTATGCCGGCGTCGGCAGGCTGATGCGCTTCGTGCCGATGCCGGTCGTCACCGGCTTCACGGCCGGCATCGCCGTAATCATCGCCGTCAGCCAGGTCGGAGATTTCCTCGGACTGAGCATGGTCAGGGTCCCGGCCGAATTTGTGGCCAAGATAGGCGCCTATGGAAGGTCGTTGGAGACGTTGAGCTGGGCGGCACTGGGCACGGGAGCGATGACACTGGCCTCGATCATAGCCCTGCGGCGCTATGCGCCAAGATTTCCGGCATATCTTATCGCGATTGTCGGCGCGGCGGTTGCTGCTGCAATGCTCGAGCTGCCGGTGGAGACAGTCGGCGACCGCTTTCCGGTGATGCCGACCGGGCTACCGGCGCCACATGTCCCACATGTCAGCCTGACACTGCTACGCGACGTCATGCCGAGCGCTTTCGTCATCGCCTTCCTCGCCGGGATCGAGGCACTGTTGTCGGCGGTGGTGGCGGACGGCATGACCGGGCGTCGACATCGTTCGGGCCAGGAACTGGTCGGCATGGGTGTCGCCAACATGGCTTCGGCGGCGTTCGGCGGCCTTCCGGCAACCGGCGCCATTGCCCGAACCGCGACCAACATCCGCGCGGGGGCACGGACCCCGGTCGCCGGCATTTCGCATGCTCTCTTCCTGTTGCTGTTCATGATCGCGTTGGGGGGCTGGCTTCGCTACATCCCGATGGCATCGCTGGCCGCTGTCCTGCTGATGGTCGCCTGGGGAATGAGCGAGGCGGACCGCTTCGTGTCATTGGTGCGAACCGATGCCGGCGAACGCGGCGTCCTGATCCTGACATTCGTCCTGACGGTTTTCGTGGATTTGACGGTCGCCATCGGGGTCGGCGTCACTCTGGCTGCCCTGCTGTTCATGCGCCGGATGAGCGAAACCGCCGGGCTGGTTGCGATCGATGCGGACGAGGAGCCGGGGCTGCGCGAGGCACTGCCCGAAGGTGTCGAGGTGTTCCGCTTCAGCGGGCCAATGTTCTTCGGCGTCGCCAGCGAAATGCTGGAGGCGCTACGACGGGCTGGTCAGCGACCGCGGGCAATCGTCCTGAGGATGGAGCAGGTTCCCTATGCCGATGCCACCGGCGCCAACGCGCTGGCGACATTCGTTAGACAGGCCAGCCACAGCGGGACCAGCGTCTGGCTGTGCGGGCTGCAGCGCCAGCCCAAGGAGTTTCTGGCAAGGTTCGAACCGCGCTATGCAGGAGCATATCGCGCGGCAAGCTGGGAGGCGGCATTGAGAGCGCTCAAGAAGGTGAAGGAGCAATGAGGATTGCTCAGGCGATCGCTTCGGCCGTTGCGCTCATCATTGCCTCCGCCTGTTCCAAGGCGCCGACTGTCATCGACGGCTCCAGCCGGCAAGCATTCGAACAGACGACCGAACAGGCCCGGCGCGACTTGCCGATCAAGGACCGGCTGACCTTCGACGCGGCGCTGCGCAACCCGAGCGGGCGCAGATATGGCCATAACGATGTCGAGGCGCTGTCCCGTGAGGCCTTTAACGGTATGACGGCTTTTGATGTTGTGGCCGATGCCCGTGCGCGAGGCATAGAGTAGGATGAACGAATGAAGGCCTTATATTCTCTCGCCCCGGGCGGTCCCGAAACGCTGCAGGTGATGGACCTGCCCGATCCTGTGCCGGGGCCGGGGGAACTGCTGGTCCGGGTCCGGGCCGCCGCCGTCAACTATCCCGACGTGCTGATCATCGAGGACAAATATCAGTTCAAGCCGCCGCGACCCTTCGCTCCGGGAGGGGAGATCGCCGGCGAGGTCGAGGCGGTGGGCGAAGGCGTCGAAGCCTGGAATATTGGCGATCGGCTGGTCGCCGTTCCGGGCTGGGGAGGCATGGCAGAGAAAATCGTCATTCCCGCCAAGTCAGCCATTCCGCTTCCCGCGAGTCGGGGCTTCAACGAGGGTGCGGCGCTACTGCTGACCTACGCCACGTCGATCCACGCGCTCTACGATCGCGGCAGACTGGAAAGCGGGCAAACGCTGCTGGTGCTTGGCGCAGCGGGGGGCGTCGGGCTGGCGGCCGTTGAGCTTGGCAAGGCCAGGGGAGCGCACGTCGTTGCTGCCGTTTCGTCGGAGGACAAGGCAGCCGCAGCGCGCGAGGCCGGGGCGGACAAGGCGATCGTCTATCCACGCGGGCCGATGGACAAGGACGGCCAGAAATCGCTCGCCCAATTGTTCAAGGATGCCGTCGGGCCGGAGGGCGCGCACGTCATCTACGATCCCGTCGGCGGCGACTATACGGAGCCCGCATTGCGCAGCATCGCCTGGGAAGGACGTTACCTGGTCGTCGGCTTCCCGGCCGGGATCCCAAGGCTTCCGCTTAACCTGACCCTGCTCAAGAGCTGCGATGTTTGCGGCGTTTTCTGGGGTGCCTTCGCGGCGCGCGATCCACAGGCCAATGCCGCGCACGTCGCGGAGCTGTTCCGCATGTGGGACGAGGGCAAGATCAGGCCGAGGGTCAGCGGCACTTTTCCGCTCGCGCATGGCGGCGAGGCGATCGCGGCAATGGCCGCGCGCCAGGTGATCGGCAAGCTCGTGGTGACGGTCGACTAGGCCTCAACGCAGTATCGCCGGCAAATCTCGTCGACGATTGTCTGTACCCACTCATCGTCAATCTCTTTTGAAGCGATGAAGCGGCGAAAATAGATTGGACCGGCGGCCATGGAGAAGATTTCTTCCGGATCAGCATCCACCGGCAACTCGCCCCTGCCTACTGCGGAAGCGAACATCGGCTCGAGCCGCGCCATCCTGCTCGCCC
>DASTOV010000083.1:0-22501 GCA_035720125.1 Sphingomicrobium sp.
CGCGCTCTCCGCCAGCTGCTCGACCATCCCCCGGATGGTCTGCGCGGCTGCCGTCCAATGGATGCTCCTCCGACATGGGGTCGTGGGGGCGGCTTGTTGGGTTTCCAGGTCCGCCTGATGGTAGTCCGGCCAATGGGGTCGGCGGCGGCATGAAAATCTGAAGTTCGAAAGACACTTTATTTTATGGCCAGCACGGCATTTCCGAGCCGCGACGATTTCGCGGCGCTTCTCAACGAAAGCCTGGGCGGCGAAGATGAGGCCTTCGAGGGCCGCGTCGTCAAGGGCACCATCACCGCAATCGAAAACGACCTCGCCGTCATCGACGTCGGCCTGAAGAGCGAAGGCCGCGTCCCGTTGCGCGAATTCGCTGCGCCCGGCCAGAAGGCTGAGCTGCAGGTCGGTGACGAGGTCGAAGTGTTCGTCGACCGCGTCGAGAATGCGCAGGGCGAGGCGATGCTGAGCCGCGACCGTGCTCGCCGCGAAGCCGCATGGGACAAGCTTGAAAAGGAATTCGAGGCCGGCAACCGCGTCGACGGCGTGATCTTCGGCCGCGTCAAGGGCGGCTTCACCGTCGACCTGGGCGGCGCCGTCGCCTTCCTGCCGGGCAGCCAGGTCGACATTCGACCGGTGCGCGACGTCCAGCCGCTGATGGACCTGCCGCAGCCGTTCCAGATCCTTAAGATGGATCGCCGCCGCGGCAACATCGTCGTGTCGCGCCGCGCCATCCTGGAGGAAACACGTGCCGAGCAGCGCTCGGGCCTGATCCAGTCGCTGGCCGAAGGCCAGGTAATCGATGGCGTCGTCAAGAACATCACCGATTATGGCGCCTTCGTCGACCTGGGTGGCATCGACGGCCTGCTGCATGTCACCGACATCAGCTACAAGCGCGTCCAGCACCCGAGCGAGATCATCGCCATCGGCGATACGGTCAAGGTGCAGATCATCCGTATCAACCGCGACACCCAGCGCATCAGCCTTGGCATGAAGCAGCTAGAGGCGGATCCGTGGGAGGGCGCTGCCGCCAAATACCCGCTCGAAGGCGTGTTCAAGGGCCGCGTCACCAACATTACCGAATATGGGGCTTTCGTCGAGCTTGAGGCGGGCATTGAAGGCCTGGTCCACGTCAGTGAGATGAGCTGGACGAAGAAGAACGTCCACCCGGGCAAGATCGTCAGCACGTCGCAGGAAGTCGACGTCAAGATCCTCGAGGTGGACGAAGAGAAGCGCCGCATCTCGCTTGGCCTGAAGCAGGCCCAGTCGAACCCGTGGAGCGACTTTGCAGAGAAGTTCCCGGTCGGGTCGACCGTCGAGGGCGAAGTCAAGAATGCAACCGAGTTCGGCCTGTTCATCGGCCTACCCGGCGACGTCGACGGCATGGTGCATATGTCGGACATCGCCTGGGGCGTATCGGGCGAGGAAGCACTTGCGCTTCACCGCAAGGGCGAGACCGTCAGTGCGGTCGTTCTCGACGTCGATGTCGAGAAGGAGCGGATCAGCCTTGGCATGAAGCAGCTTGAGCGCGGCGGCGTCGTTGCCGGCGGCTCGGCCGGCGTCAACAAGGGCGAGACGGTCACCGTCGAGGTGCTCGAAGTCAAGGACGGCGGGCTTGACGTCCAGGTCGCTGAAGGCGGTGCTGCCGGCTTCATCAAGCGCACCGACCTTGGTCGCGATCGCGATGAGCAGCGTCCAGAGCGCTTCCAGGTCGGCCAGAAGCTCGATGCGATGGTCATCGGCTTCGACCGTTCCAAGAAGCCCAACTTCTCGATCAAGGCGCTTCAGATCGCCGAAGAGAAGCAGGCCGTCGCCCAATATGGTTCGTCGGATTCGGGCGCGTCGCTGGGCGATATTCTCGGCGCCGCACTGAAGGAAAAGGCCGAGGCTACTTCGAAAAAGAAGTAACCTATGTAAGTGATTGATGGCGTGACATTTTGTCCCGCCACGGAACGAAATGGAGGAGCGCGGGTGCCGTCAAGCATCTGCGCCCTTTTCCTTTGCGCAACGTGCTGATACGCAAGGCGCCAACGCCGGGGGGCTGGCGCCACGACATTTAGACTATCCGGGGACCTCGATGATCCGTTCCGAGCTCGTGCAAAAGCTGTGCAGCGATTTTCCCGACCTCAGCCAGCGCGAGGTCGAAAATGTGGTGTCGGCCATATTCGATTCAATCACGGACCAGCTGGCCAAGGGTGGCAGGGTCGAATTACGTGGCTTCGGTGCATTCTCGACGCGACAGCGCGACGCCCGCACAGGACGCAATCCTCGCACTGGCGAGGCAGTCGACGTCGACGCGAAGCGCGTTCCCTATTTCAAGCCGGGCAAGGAAATGCGTGAGCGGCTCAATTTGAACGGGGAAGCTGCCGAATAATTGCGCTCCCTATAGTTCGGGGGCACATATCCGGGCACGTGCGGACGTGGCGGAATGGTAGACGCTGGAGACTTAAAATCTTCTGCCCTTTGGGCGTGCGGGTTCAAGTCCCGCCGTCCGCACCAGCATTGAATTCGAGGCAGTCTGGGAGACTGCCGAATGAAATGCTCCAAGCACCTCAGCCCCACATTTTCACCGATATCTCCCTCTCGAAGGGAAATTATTAATTAATCACGGTTAAGTCCTCAATTCGTGGGCAGTATCTTGTCAAGCAAGTCCGCGTTGCGGGACTTCAACCGCTCGCTCGCCAGTGCTCGGCGGGACGTGCTGGTATTGACGATACTCATCGCTGCGGTCTTCCTGTTGATCTGGAACGGCAGTGAATTCTTCCAGCGTCTGACCAAGGCCGAAATGGGCCTCGGCCCAGGACTGAAGGTCGCCCTGATTGCACTGACATTGAATGTCGCGCTGATCCTGTTCGGCTGGCGACGGTACGTCGATCTCCTCCACGAGGCGGAAATGCGCAAGGAGGGCGAGACCCGCGCAGCCTTGATCGCGTCGACCGACGGCATGACTGGCCTGCTGAACCGCAAGGGATTCGCAGATCGGGGCGAGGAGTTGCGCCAGCGCGCATCCGCGGAAGGCCAGCAACTCGCCATCCTTTCGCTGCAGCTCAATCGGTTCAAGGCGATCAACGATCGCCACGGTTATGATGTCGGCGATCGCATGTTGCGATTGATCGCTTCCGCGCTGGAACAGGCAGTTGGCCAGCAGGGCCTCGTTGCACGGCTTGCCGGCGACGAATTCGCAATTGCCCTGGCGTCCCCTCGTGAAGCGGTTGCCAATGCCGAAACGCTGGCAGAGCAAATGTTGAAGTTGGTGACCCGGCCAATGGAAGCCGAGGGAAAGCTGGTGCAGGTCGGCGCATTTCTGGGCATTGCGTCGTCCGATCCGGATGACGGTCAGATCCGCGATCTGCTGCGCCGGGCCGATATCGCGCTTGATCGAGCCAAGTCGACACGCTCGGCCCGCCCGGTATGGTTTGATGAAGGAATGGAGCGAGCCCTGCTGGTCCATAGCGAAGTGGAGCAAGGCATCCGTTACGGCCTTGACCATGGCCAGTTCATTCCGTTCTTCGAGCCGCAAGTTGACCTGCGAACCGGAGAAATCATCGGATTCGAGGTGCTGGCGCGCTGGAATCATCCCCTGAGCGGCATGATCGAGCCGGATCGCTTCATCCCGGTCGCGGAGGAGCACGGGCTGATCGGGCGGCTATCGGAACAGGTCATGCTGGCGGCAATGGCCGAAGCTGTGCGCTGGGACCCATCGATAAAATTGTCGGTCAACATTTCTCCCTTCCAGCTAGGCGACAGCTGGCTGGCGCAGAAGATTGTACGGCTGTTGGCGGAAGCGGGATTCCCGGCGGAGCGGCTGGTCGTCGAAATCACCGAAAGCTCACTCTTCGCCGACATCGATCTGGCTCGTACGATTGTTACCAGCCTCAAGAATCAAGGCGTGAGGCTGGCGCTCGACGATTTCGGTACGGGTTTTTCGTCTCTTGCCCATCTGCGCTCGTTGCCATTCGACGTGATCAAGATCGATCGAAGCTTCGTTTCAACGCTTGGCAAGGACCCGGAAAGCTCGGCAATCATCCGGGCCGTGGCGACGTTGGCCGACGGCATTGGTGTTCCGGTAACCGTCGAGGGCATCGAAAATGCAGCGACCCATGCCACCGTTGCAGGATTCGGCTGCGCCGTGGGCCAGGGCTGGTACTTCGGCAAGCCAATGAACGGCGACCAGGCGACCGCACTGCTTCGTTCGCGCAAGAGCGCAGCTGATGCGGCGCCGATAGCCCGCCGCAACGCCGCAAACTAATTCCCAAACCGCTCCGTCGTCCCGCCATGGGACGCTTGGGATCGCAGCGCGATTCCCGGGCGTTGAAGTCATGGTAAAAATCACGTTAAGCATTTCGGGATGCGAACCAACGATCGCCTTCATCGTGTGCTTGGTTGTCGCCAATTGGGTGGCGGAGTGGCTATTGCAGCCGCGCCGACAGACGAGCCGACATCGACGCTTCCTGGCGATCTAAAGCTGTTCGCAATGACATTCGCTGGTGGCTTCCTTTTCACCACCATTTTCTTGGCCTGATTAGTCGCAGGCCAGGTGAAGCTTCCAGCCAAGCCAGGCGGAAACGATCGTTGCGCCGGCGACGATCAGCAGGCTGTCGGCGACCGTCACGCCAAGCTGCACTGCGCCAGTGAGGACGAGTGTGGCGGCAACCATCAAACCCGAATTGACGATATTGTTGGCAGCGATGGTGCGCGCCGTTTCGGACTTGGGCACGGTCGTGGTGAGAAAGGCATAGAGCGGCACGACAAACATGCCCCCGGCGATGGCGACGCCAAGCAAGTCGACGACGACCATCCAGCTGTTGGGCACGGTGAGAAAAGCCTCAAGATCGCGCAAATCGGCCTCCGGAGCCGGCCAGCCCTTGATCCGGCGAAAGAGGTCAAGAACGAACAGGCCCATCAACAGCGCCGAGGCAGGCGAATATCGCGCGGAAACCTGGCCTCCCAGTAGCCGGTTGACCGCTACCGATCCAATGGCAACGCCGACCGAGAAGGTGGCGAGGAAGAGCGTGGCGACCGTCTGATCGGCGCCGAGCGCATTCTTGACTAGCGGCGGGAACTGGGCGGCCAGTACCGCACCCATCGCCCAAAAGAAGCTGATGGCGACGATCGCCAGGAACAGGCGCGGGATGTGCAGCGTGTTGCTGACCAGCGTGCGCGATGCGCGGATGATGTGCCAGTCGAAGTGGAATGGCGGTGCATCTGGTGCAGGTGGCGCAGCCGGCACGAATTGGCCGGCGATGCGTCCCACGAGAGCAACCACAAGTACCGCGCCCGCTGCCCATTCGGCATGAAAGCTGCCGTCAGGATTCTGGAGGACGAGCACACCCCCAAGCAGGGTCCCGCCCAGGATCCCGATGTAGGTGCCCGCCTCGACCAGGCCTGTGCCTCCCAGGACCTCATCCGGTCCCAGATGCTGGGGAAGGATCGCGTATTTGATCGGGCCGAAGAAAGTCGAGTGAATGCCCATCGCGCACAGCGCGGCAAGCAGCAGCGGTACATTGTAGAGCAGCAGTCCCAAGGCCCCGACGATCATGATCAGGATTTCGGCCGTTTTCACGATCCTGACGATCTTGGCCTTGTCCCGTTCATCCGCCAGCTGGCCGGCCAATGCCGACAGCAGGAAGAAAGGGAGGATAAACAGGCCGCCGGCAATGGCGCTGAATGTCGCTTCCTGCTGGGGGTCGCGATAGATGCCGTAAATCACCAGCATCACCATCGCCGTGCGGAACAGATTGTCGTTGAAGGCGCCCAGGAACTGGGTAACGAATATGGGCAGGAAGCGCCGCGTTCGTAATAGGTGTGCGCTGTCCTGCATCGTACTTCCGCCCCCCTGATAGCGGCATTGCTAACTCCCGCAAGCGGCGGTTTTTTTGACTCTGTGCAATCGCCGTCGCTTCGCCTAGCCATGGGCGCAATGCTGACGCTGCCCAACCTGCTCACGCTTTCAAGGATCCTGGCGGTGCCGATCCTGGTATTCTTGCTGTGGCGGCCGACGCCAATCGACTACGCCATTACTTTCATTCTCTACTGCCTTGTCGGCATTACCGACTATTTCGACGGCTATCTTGCGCGCGCCCAGGGGAGCATTTCGCGCCTGGGCCAGTTCCTCGACCCAATCGCCGACAAGATCATGGTCGCCGCAGTCATCGTCATGCTGATTGCCAGCCGAAAGATGTCGGGCGAACCAGTGATTCACGGTCTTCACATCATCCCCGCGCTGGTCATCCTCTTAAGGGAGATCATCGTTTCCGGGCTTCGCGAATTTTTGGCTCCGCTTAATGTGGGCGTTCCAGTCAGCGCGCTCGCCAAGTGGAAAACAACCTTCCAGCTCGTCGCGCTCGGCGCGCTGATCCTTGGCGGCGCATTTCCGCGCGAGGCGTGGATCCATGATGTGGGGCTGCTCAGCCTGTGGGCGGCGGCGGCACTCACGATGGTGACCGGCTATGATTATCTTCGCATCGGACTCAGGCACATGGACTGATCCTCCAAATGCCGGGAGGATTGATCGATTTTCCAACTTTCTCTGACGAACTTATCTCGTTTCCGCCCGTTCATTTCACGTCCTAGCTAGGGCGCAAGACTTAGACAGGAGACGGGACGATGGACGCGAAGACTGGCGAGATGGGCGGCTGCCCGATGCACGGCAAGGGTGGGGTGCGCGCACTGCTCGGCCGGACCAACAAGGACTGGTGGCCCGAGATGTTGGCGACCGAGATCCTCAGCCCCAACGGAACCACCAATCCGTACGGCGAGGATTTCGACTATGCCGAAGCGTTCAACGCGCTCGATTATAATGCCCTCAAGGCCGACCTCACTGCGCTGATGACCGACAGTCGGCCCTGGTGGCCCGCAGATTATGGCCATTACGGCCCCTTCTTCATTCGCATGGCCTGGCACGCAGCCGGCACCTACCGCACGGCGGATGGCCGCGGCGGTGCCAATAGCGGCCAGCAACGCTTTGCGCCGCTCGATAGCTGGCCCGACAATGGCAACCTCGACAAGGCGCGCCGCCTGCTGTGGCCGATCAAGCAGAAGTACGGCAAGAACATCTCCTGGGCCGATCTGTTCATTCTCACGGGGAATGTTGCGATCGAGAGCATGGGCGGCCCCGTGTTCGGCTTTGGCGGCGGCCGCGCCGACGTGTTCGAGCCCGAGCGCGACATCTACTGGGGTTCCGAGGACAAGTGGGTCAACGAAGGTGTGCAAACCCGCATCGCCCCCGAGCACGGCATGCATGAGATCGAAGGCCCCCTTGCGGCGATCCAGATGGGCCTCATCTACGTCAATCCCGAAGGTCCGCAGGGCAACCCGCACGACGACGAGGGCATGGCGCGCGACATGAAGGAAACCTTCGCGCGCATGGCGATGAACGACGAGGAGACCGTCGCGCTGACCGCCGGCGGCCACACATTTGGCAAGGCACATGGCAATGGCGACCCATCCAAGCTCGGTCCCGCGCCGGCCGGCGCCAACCTTGCCGCACAGGGCTTCGGCTGGGTCAGCTCCAACGAGAGCGGTTGTGGCGAGCACACCGTCACCAGCGGAATCGAGGGCGCATGGACCAACACGCCCGACAAGTGGACCGAGAACTATTTCCGCCTGCTGCTCGACTATGATTACGAGCTGGTAAAGAGCCCGGCGGGCGCGAACCAGTGGCAGCCGATCAACCAGAAGGAAGAGGACATGGCCCCGGCGGCCTGGGACCCGACCATCAAGGTCCCAACGATGATGACCACCGCCGACATGGCGCTCAAGCGGGATCCGGAATACCGCAAGATCAGCGAGAAATTCAGGAACGATCATGAGGCGTTCAAGGACGCCTTCGCCCGCGCCTGGTTCAAGCTGACGCATCGCGACATGGGGCCCAAGGCGCGCTACCTCGGCCCAGAAGTGCCGGCAGAGGATCTGATCTGGCAGGATCCGATCCCCGCCGGCACCATGCCATCCGACGCCGAGGTCAAGGCGGTCAAGGACAAGATTGCGGCGAGCGGCCTCACGGTCAGTCAGCTGATCAAGACCGCATGGGCTTCGGCTTCGACCTTCCGCAAGTCCGACTTTCGCGGAGGCGCCAACGGCGCGCGCGTGGCCCTCGCGCCGCAGAAGGACTGGGAGGTCAACGAGCCGGCCGAGCTCAAAAAGGTGCTCGACACGCTCAACGGGCTGCGCGGCTCGATGAGCCTCGCCGATGCGATCGTGCTCGGCGGCGTGGTCGGGTTAGAGAAGGCAGGCGCCACAAATGTACCGTTCACCGGCGGCCGCGGCGATGCGACCGCAGCGCAGACCGATGCCGACAGCTTTGCGGTCATGGAGCCGCAGGCCGATGCATTCCGCAACTATCTGCCGAAGAAGCTCGCGGTGAAGACCGAGGAAATGATGCTCGATAAGGCCAGCCTGCTCGGCCTCTCGGTGCCCGAGATGACGGTGCTGATTGGCGGCCTGCGCGTGCTCGGCGCCAACCACGGCGAGCGCGGCCATGGTCATTTCACCAAGCGGTCGGGCAAGCTGACCAACGATTTCTTCGTCAACCTGCTCGACATGACCAATGTATGGAAGTCCGTCGATGGCAGCGACGACGAAGAGTATGTCGCAACCGATCGTGCGGGTGGCCACGAGACCTGGCGCGCGACCCGCGCAGACTTGATCTTCGGTTCGAACGCGGAGCTGCGCGCCGTCGCCGAAGTCTATGCCCAAAAGGACGGCGAAGCGAGATTTGTGAAGGATTTCGTCAAGGCCTGGACAAAGGTGATGAACGCGGACCGCTTTGACCTTTCGCCTCGCAACGACAAGGCCCGCGCTCCGGCTCGCGAGCCTGCCTTGGCCAAGTAGGCGAAGGTTCGATCGCCGCGGCACCTGCCTGCTCCCCTATCTCCTGGGGTGCCGCGGCGATTTGGAAGCTTCAACGGAGTTAAGAGCGTGACCGTTGAACTGAATTAGTCGGCGTTTTCCATAACTTGGGACACGGGCCGTTCAGAAGAGCCGGTCGTGATTCGGCCCGGAACGACTTCACGAACGATTGTGCGAAGACTGTCGGCCAATAGCTGAAATTCATTCTCGCGAGGACTTGAACGGCGCCAGATCAATGCAATGCGTCGGAAGCCATGATCCGACCGCAAAGGTTTCGCATCGATGCCCGTTCCTTCCAGTATCCCGGCTTCGATGGCCATGGCCGGGATGAACGTCAGTCCAAGGCCATTGTCGACCATCTGCACCAGTGTGTGAAGCGACGTTCCCATCATCGCCGCATGCGCGCGAAGCTCGGGCCGGTTGCAGGCCGAAAGCGCATGATCCTTAAGGCAGTGGCCGTCTTCCAACAGCAGCAGGCGATTCTCGTCGATGGCACCGACTTCGACCATTGGTGCATTTGGTGCCTCGCCACCAGGATATGCGACAAACAGCCGGTCTTCGAACAAGAGCGCATGATCCACTTCGCCGCACCCATAGGGCAGGGCGAGCAGCACGCAATCGAGTTGGCCGCGATGCAGCGCCTCGCAGGCCGCCTGGCTGGTTTCTTCTCGAAGATAGAGCTTCAGGTCGGGCCATTGACTGCGCAATCGCGGCAGCATGGCCGGCAGCATGAATGGCGCGATCGTTGGAATGACTCCCATCCTGAGCTCGCCATGCAGCGGCTGCCCCTCGGCGCGAGCCAACTCTGCCAATTCCTCCGCTTCACGCAGGACCTTCACGGCCTTGTCGGCAATTTTTTCGCCCAGGGCCGTGAAGCGCACCAGCCGTCGCGTACGCTCGACCAGCGTGACACCGAGCAGCGCCTCCAGTTCCCGCAATCCGGCCGACAAAGTCGACTGTGTCACGAAACTGGCTTCGGCGGCTTTTCCGAAATGGCCATGTCGCCGAAGCGCCACCAGATACTGCAACTGCTTGAAGGTGGGCGAGTGAACGATCATTTATCGAATTTCCCGATCAATCTGTGCGCTATAATGCACTTGAACGATTGAGGCCAGTGTCTATGGTGCATGTGCGATTCATTGTGCGCTGCAATGCATTCGGGGGATTCCAGGTTGGCAGTCGAGGGCGAGTTTCCGGTGCAGCTGGCGGCTGCGATCGTCTCGGCGTTGACCGTAATCCAGTTGAAACACTTCGCATTCTTGATGCGTTGCAGACCGACGAACTTCGCCCTTGCAAAGAGAACAGGGGCGAAAACTGTTGAAGCCGGCGATTTGACCGGCACATGAAACCTGCTGCAAGCGCGACGCGAGCAGCAGAGGCGGCGGGGGCATTCTCCCCTAATTTTGCCCCCGCCGCTACTTTCCCCGATTTGGATTGCCGCGGAAACAGAGGCTCCTGCGAAAGCTCACGCGACGCATTGACCCAGCTTCAGGTGAGCGCTCGATAGAGACCGTAGCTGCAGGTCACCGTCAGGATCGCGCCGACAAAGGTCAGTAACAGATCCGGATTCACTCGCTTTGCGATCCACGCCCCGAACGGTGCGGCCAGCACGCCGCCGATCAGCAGGCCGAGCGTAGCCATGGTGAAGGCTGCCCAGCCCAGTGTCGCGATGAATGTGGCGGAGATGGTCACCGTCACGAAAAACTCGGCCGTGTTGACGGTGCCCACTGTTTTACGCGGGTTGCTGCCCTGGACCAGCAGGTTAGAGGTGACGATCGCGCCCCAGCCACCACCGCCTGCTGCATCGAGGAAGCCGCCGACCATACCCAGAGGTTCGACGATCTTCGGGCGCCGCTCCGTATGTTTATGCATTACGCCGCGATAGAGGAGATATGCACCTAGCGCGGTGAGGTATGTCAGCACGAATGGTTTGGCCACCGCTGCGTCGACTCGCGTCAGGACGTAAGCGCCGATGATGCCTGCCAGGACACCGGGGATGGCGATGCGGAAGAATAGCTGCCAGTCGACATTTCGATGGGCGACGTGGCTGATGCCGGAAATGGCGGTGGTAAAGGTTTCAGCGGTGTGGACCCCTGCTGACGCAGCAGCAGGTGGAACGCCAAGGGTAATCAGCAGCGTCGAGGAAATCTGGCCGAATGCCATCCCCAGCGCGCCATCCACCATTTGGGCCGCGAAGCCGATCAAAATGAATGGCAGGAGGACAGCCGGATCGGCCAGAAAGTCCATGGGAATGCGCTGTCTCCGCCCTGTTTTCGGCCATTAACTGCCGAAGATACTGTGGTGCGGCAAGGGGTTCTGGCGCGCCGAAAGGGCTATTCGGCTTTTCATTACGCCGCTGACACCTTAAATTAGGGGCCGAAACATTGAGGACGCGTCGTTTGGCTTCTGGCTTCGTCGAGTATCTGGATTCCGTGAAGGCTCGCGATCCTGCCGCGAGGTCGCGCTGGGAAATTTTGATTTACCCCGGCGTCTGGGCACTTGGCCTGCACCGCGTCGCTCATTGGCTTTACGGCGGGCAGCTCTATTTCCTCGCCCGCCTCGTCAATCATTTTTCGCGGGCGATAACGGCAATCGATATTCATCCCGGCGCCAGGATTGGCCAGCGCTTCTTTATCGATCACGGTTTCACGGTCATCGGCGAGACTGCCGAGATCGGCGACGATGTTACCATCTACCAGAATGTGACGCTTGGCGGCACCAATCCGTCGACTGGAGTTGGCGGCAAGCGCCATCCGACGTTGTGTTCGGGAGTGGTGATCGGCTCGGGCGCACAGGTCCTGGGACCGATCGAAGTCGGGGAGGGCGCCAAAGTCGGCGCAAACTCGGTCGTAACCAAGGACGTCGCACCGCAAACGACGGTGGTCGGGATACCGGCCAAGCCAGTTCCCGTGGACGCGGTCCACTACAGCCCGGGCTTCGTCCCCTATGGCACGCCGTGCGGCGAGGATTGCGACCCAGAGAGGGCTCGGCTCGTCGAACTGGAAGAACAGATCGAAAAGCTGCGGCGCGAGGTGGCGGAGCTTCGTACCCGCCGCCAGCCCGAGCCAAAGGTCAAAAGCGCTTGAGCGTGATCACGCCGTTTCCGCATCCGCGGGACCGGCGAGCAATTGCGACTTTCGACCGGGCGGAACTTCAGCGCATCCTTGATCTGTATGGGCGAATGGTCGCCGCGGGTCATTGGCGCGATTATGGGATGTGGTTCGATGCCGACGTTGCGGTGTTCGCCGCATTTCGCCGTACCGCCGAGCAGCCCGACGTGCGGATCGAAAAGCGCCCCCAGCTTCGTTTGAAGCAGGGGGCGTACGCGTTGGTCTCGGAGCATGGAATGGTGCTGAAGCGGGGCCACGAGCTTCACGGCATCCTGGCCCCGCTCGAGCGGCGGCTCATGCGGCTGGTTGGGGAGTAGGCGCCCGGTCCAGATAGGGCAGTTTTGCCTGGAGGCCGGCCGGTAGCTTCCGTACTACCAAAGTCCGCGCTTGGTGCCAGAAGGCCGACAGCAGCAGCAATGCCGAGCCAATCACCAACGCAGTGAGTGCGATGTTGAGCTCGACCGCGCCAAACTGCTTGAACAGTTCGCTGAGCGCATAAAGCACATAAGCCAATGCCGAGACGAGCAGCGCGCGGCGGTCGATCGCCAGTGCTGTGAGCCCAATCGCGACATAGAGGGCAATTACGATCAGTCCTTCGCTGATCGTTGCCGTCCCGTCATTGAGCCCAAGCAGGGTGAAGACCGGATGGACGATCATCGGCGCCGCCAGCAGGTGGAGCCAGAAGGCGACATCCGACCGGCGGGTGATGCGAGCTGGATCCGACGAATCCCAGCGCATGGCAAACAGGAATACGCCGATGCCGAGCATCAATACGAAGCCGAGGATGAGATTCTCGTAAGGCTGAACGTCGCCAAGGACGGCGATCAGCAAGCCGACCGCGATGGCCGCAACTGCCGCCGCTCCGGCCGCAATGGTGATCGGTACCCTGAACCGCTTCCAGTGAAGCCAGGCGCCGCCGGCCGCCACCGCGCCGGCAATCGAGGCGATTACCCCTGCGTAAATGGCTTCCTGGGCGTTTGGCGGCTCTCCGACTGCGCTGACCAGGGCAAATCCGACGGCGGCGAATAGCGCGCCGACGAAGGCCAGCAGGAGCATGATCGACGGAAGCGCCATGCGGCGCTTGGCGGTGAAGAAGAGGGCGAGGCCCCAGGCCGTTGCCGCGATTGCTGCGGGAGCCAGTGGGCTCGGGCCGTCAAAATCCACTGTCCAGCCCAGCGACTGGCCGATCGACTGGCCGATCCAACCAACAGCGAACAGCAGGATGGCGCCGGCAATGGCAACGAAAATGTCGTTGAATCCGGTGATGAGCCTGAAATGCTCTTCATCCACGCCGGGCAGGGCGCGCTGACGTTCAACGAAAGCGCGAAGCGATGCGGCGGCGTCAGCGCTCAGTGCGCCGGCGGCAATTGCTTCATCCAGGTCGTTCTGGCTGTACATGGACAATATCCTCCCTGAGGCCCGCAGGTTCGCACAGGTGTGTTATTGTGTCAATACAGTGTGGCGGATGGCGCTATATTGCACCGGTTTGCTGTGAATTGCTGGAACTGAAGCGGTGGACCGGTACGCTAGACGCGGTTGCAATGCGGCTCAGAGACGCAGATATGGCCAAAAATGGCGACCCGCGGCGAACATCTGGTCCGCGCCGACCGGCGATTCGCGACCGGTGCCGGCCTGTTGGGCCGGATCGCGGCGCCAGGCTTCAAGCGCATCCTCGATCGGCTCCACGAGCGGCTGGATCAGGGCGGCATCGAAGCGACTTTGCCCGATGGCTCGGCCCGACGGATCGGATTTCGTCGGCCGGGACCCGTTGCCGTTGTATGCATCAACAGCTGGCTGGCTCTGGTGCGGCTGGCGACGTCCGGTTCGGTAGGCTGGTACAAGGCGTGGGCCGCGGGTGAATGGAGTTCGCCCGATCCGGTCCCGCTATTCGAACTGTTCATGCTGAACGGCGAATCCCTCGGCGAGCTTGGCCGCGCCAAGGGAATGCGGCGATGGTTGAATTCGCTGGCGCACAAGCTGCGCGACAATGGGCTGGGCCAGGCTCGAGAGAATGTCGCCGCACATTATGATCTCGGCAATGATTTCTATGCCGAGTGGCTGGATCCGAGCATGACCTATTCCTCGGCCTGTTTCGAGCCGGGCGACACGCTTGAGCAGGCGCAGCGGCGCAAGGTCGACCGGCTACTGGACCGGCTTCAAATAAGGGCGGGCGACCGGCTCCTCGAGGTCGGTTGCGGCTGGGGTACGCTGGCGATCGAAGCAGCACGACGCGGCGCGCAGGTCGTTGGCCTGACGTTATCTGCAGAACAGAAAAGTTGGGCGGAGAAAAAGATTGCCATATTGCAACTATCGGATCAGATCGACATCCGGTTGCAGGATTATCGTGAGATTTCCGAACAATTCGACGCGGTGGCCTCGGTCGAGATGGTGGAGGCCGTGGGGCAGCGCTGGTGGCCGGACTACCTCGATTCCATCGCGCGCAACCTGCGGGCCGGAGGCAGGGCAGCGCTGCAGTTCATCAGCATCGATCACCGGTTCTTTGAGGGCTATTCACGTAACGCCGACTTTATCCAGGCTTATATCTTCCCGGGCGGAATGCTGATCGATGAGCCGCGATTCGAGGTACTGGCCCGGGAGCGAGGGCTGTCGTGGCACGACCGCGAAGGATTTGGCCTCGACTATGCCGAGACGCTCAAGCAGTGGCGGGAGCGCTATGACGCCGCCGTCCGCGAAGGGCGACTGGATGAGTTCAGCGGCCAGTTTCACGACCTGTGGCGCTATTACCTGATGTATTGCGAAGGCGGCTTTCGTGGGCGGGGGATCGACGTCGCCCAGGTGACGATGGTGAAGGCCTAGGCTTCCACCCGAAATCGAGATCCCGTTTCGGCATCGCCTTGCAGGCGCTCGACGATCGACTCCGCCACAAGTTCCGGTGGCTTGACGCTTTCCGGCTCCTCGCCGGGGAAGGCGAGTTGGCGCATGCGCGTACGCGTCGAGCCAGGATCGATGATCTGAACACGCAGCTTGCCGGCATAGGCGGTTTCGTCGGCATAAGCGCCGAGCAGCGTGTCGAACGCGGCCTTGGACGCTCCGTAGCCGCCCCAGAAGGCGCGCGGCTCCTCGCCAACGGAAGAGGTGATGCCGACGACTTCGGCCTTTTCCGCACGGCGGAGCAAGGGATCGAAGGCGGCGATCAGCGCCTGGTTGGCAAGGACGTTCAGCTTGAAGACGCGCTCCAGCTCCGCGGCGTCCAGGTGCTCGACCGGCGACAAGGATCCGAGCATCGCCGCATTGAGCACCAGCACGTCGAGACTGCCCCATCGTTCGGCGACTGCCTGCGCAAGCTTCCGGATGTTCTCGGCGTCGTTGAGGTCCATCGGCGCGATCGTCGCTGAGCCGCCTGCCTGATGAATCCGCTCCTCGACCTGTTCCAGCGCCGAAGTTCCGCGCGCCGTTAGGATGACATGGGCGCCGGCAGCCGCCAGCGCTTCTGCAGTCGCTGCGCCAATGCCTCGGCTAGCACCGGTGACAAGCGCCAGCTTGCCGTCAAACGGCTTCTTGTCGGTCATCGGGGTCCCTTAGCGGCTTGCGACCAGAGATAAAGGCTTCAGCTTGCCGTCCTTGTCGCAGTCGGTCAGCGTCGTCGGATAATTGCCCGTGAAACAGGCGTCACAGCGCTGCGGGGCCGAGGAATTCCGCTGGTCGCCCAGTGCCCGGTAAAGCCCGTCGATCGAGATGAAGGCGAGGCTGTCGGCATTGATGTAGCGCGCCATCTCCTCGACGTTCATCTGGCTGGCGATCAGCTTGGATCGTTCCGGCGTGTCGACACCATAAAAGCAGCTGAACTTGGTCGGCGGGGATGCGATGCGCATATGCACTTCGCGCGCGCCGGCGTCGCGCATCATCTGGACGATCTTCACCGAAGTGGTGCCGCGAACGATGCTGTCGTCGATTAGTACGACGCGCTTGCCCTCGATCAGCGCACGGTTGGCGTTGTGCTTCAGCTTGACGCCGAGGTTGCGAACATCCTGGCCCGGCTGGATGAACGTCCGCCCGACATAGTGCGACCGGATGATCCCAAGCTCGAACGGAATTTGCGATTCCTGGCTGTACCCGAGCGCTGCGGGAACGCCGGAGTCAGGTACGGGGACGACCAGGTCGGCCTCGACCGGAGCCTCGCGCGCCAGCTCGGCACCGATATTCTTGCGCACCTCATAGACCGAGGTGCCGTCGACGATGCTGTCGGGGCGCGAGAAATAAACATGCTCGAAGATGCACGGCCGCGGCCTGGCCGGCGCGAAGGGCCGGAAGCTGCGGACGCCTGCTTCATTGACGATGATCAGCTCGCCCGGCTCCACGTCGCGCAAATAGCTTGCGCCGATCACGTCGAGCGCGACCGTCTCGGAGGCGAAGATCGTTGCTTCGCCCAGCTTTCCCATCACCAGCGGACGGATGCCGAGCGGGTCGCGGCATGCAACCAGGCCTTCGGGAGTCAGGCACAAAAGCGAGTAAGCGCCTTCGACCTGGCTGAGCGCGTCGGTCAACCGGTCGAGCGGGGTCGAATAGCTCGAGGTGGCGACGAGATGGATGATGACCTCGGTATCGCTGGTCGACTGGAAGATAGAGCCGCGACGGATGAGCGCAGCGCGCAAGGTCATCGCATTGGAGAGATTGCCATTATGGGCGACGGCGAAGCCGCCTTCCGCCAGGTCGGCGAAAAGCGGCTGGACGTTGCGCAGGGCCGTTTCGCCGGTGGTCGAATAGCGGACGTGACCGATCGCCACCTGGCCTGACAGCTTGCGGATAATATCGTCACGGTCGAAATTACCCGCCACATGACCCATGGCGCGGTGCGCATGATAGTTTGTGCCGTCGAAGCTGACGATGCCGGCAGCCTCCTGTCCGCGATGCTGCAGGGCATGAAGGCCGAGCGCGACAAAGCTGGAGGCCGTGTCCGCGCCCCAGATACCAAAAATGCCGCACTCCTCGCGCAGCTTGTCCCCGTGCAGATCGCTATCAAACGGATTGGTGGTCAGCATTTTTCGCCCGAATCCCCGGTGTTTGGCGCCATATAGGCGAGCGGCGGCGATTTGTCGCCTTTCACCTGTCGCAAAGCTGAAACATAGTGACGGAATGCGAACCCTGCTTGTCATCGTCATGCTGCTCTCCGCCTGTTCCCAGCAACCGGCTTCGGAAACGTCGATCGCTACCGGAACCTTTGCGGGCCAAGGGCGAGATCGGCTTTGCATTGTGGGCGAGCCAGGCGCTTATCGCGGCGGGCTGATCGCATTTGGACAAGGCGACGGCAATTGCTCGGCGAGCGGGCGAATCGAGGCCCAGGGCGACCAGATCGTTCTGGTCCCGCGCGGCGAGGGCGCTTGCCGCATCCCCATGACGCTCGAAGGCAATGTCATTCGCATCGCCGACGTACCCGCAGCATGCGCTTATTATTGCGGGCCGGGTGCGCGGCTTGCAGGCAAGGCTTACAACCGGGCCGATATGGGCGCGCAGGCAGTTGACCTGGCCGGCGATCCGCTTTGCTAGCAGGGCGACAGGCCGTCACGGAGTAAATCCGTGACGTCGATCGGGTTCGGCTCCGCCGACCCGTCGGCCGGCCATCGGCCACTCTTCGACACAAGCTCCCGTTTGCTGCGCAAACGGGAGCTTGTGCTCGGGGCCTCGGCATGCTTGACCTTTACGGAAACGTAAAGTAGGGACGCACCATGCTTCAGCACAAAGAGCACCATTCGATCGGCGAGCTGTGCGACGAATTCTCGGTCACGGCCCGTGCCTTGCGCTTTTATGAAGACGAAGCGCTGATCGCTCCCGAGCGGCGCGGAACACAGCGGCTTTATACCGAACGCGATCGTGCCAGGCTGGCCTGGATCCTGCGCGGCAAGCGGGTTGGCCTGAGCCTCGCCGAGATCAAGGAGCTGCTCGACCTCTACGACATTGGCGACGGCCGCAGGACCCAGCGGTTGAAGACGGTCGAGACATGCCAGGCGCGTGTCGACAGCCTCAAGCGCCAGCGCGTCGACATCGACGCGACCATCAAGGAACTCGAAGGCTTCATTGAGCTGGTAAAAGCTCAGGACGCCGAACAGGCCATTCAGGAGAAGTAGAAGCGATGCCCGTCTATTCAGCGCCCGTTCGCGACACCAAGTTCGTGCTCGACCATGTGGTCGGCATCCAGAATTATTCCAACCTGCCAGGTTTCGCCGATGCGACTCCCGACCTGGTCGAGGCCATCCTCACCGAAGGCGGACGCTTCTGCGAGGAAGTGCTTCAACCGCTCAATCGCGTCGGCGACGAAAAAGGCTGCGTGCGCCACGACGACGGCTCGGTGACGACACCACCGGGCTTCAAGGAAGCCTGGGACCAGTTCGTGGCCGGGGGCTGGACGACCTTGCACGCGCCGCAGGAATATGGCGGGCAGGGGATGCCGTCGGTCGTCGCAACGGCGATTGCCGAATATCTCGGTTCGGCCAATCACAGCTTCGAAATGTACAACGGCCTCACGCAGGGAGCGATCGCCTCGCTGCTGGTCAAGGGATCGGACGAGATCAAGGCGAAATATGTGCCGAACATGGTGGCCGGCCGCTGGACCGGGACCATGAACCTGACGGAGCCGCATTGCGGCACCGACCTTGGCCTGCTCAAGACCAAGGCGGATCCCAATCCGGACGGCAGCTATTCAATCAGCGGCACGAAGATCTTCATTTCGTCGGGCGAGCACGACCTTAGCGAGAACATTATCCACCTGGTGTTGGCCAAGATCACCGGAGCGCCAGACAATGTGAAAGGCATATCGTTGTTCGTCGTGCCCAAGTATCTCGTCAATGACGATGGGTCGCTAGGCGAACGCAACGGCGTTTCCTGCGGGTCGATCGAGCACAAGATGGGCATCCACGGCAATTCGACCTGCGTGCTCAATTATGACGGCGCGAAGGGTTGGCTGGTTGGCGAGCCGGAGAAGGGGCTGGCCGCGATGTTCATCATGATGAACGCGGCGCGCCTCGGTGTTGGCCTGCAGGGCCTGGCGCAGGGCGAGGTCGCCTACCAGAATGCGGTGGCCTATGCGAAGGATCGCAAGCAGGGCCGCGCGCTGAAACCCGAGGACCGCGATCCCGAAGCCAAGGCGGACAACCTGTTCGTCCATCCGGACGTGCGCCGCATGCTGATGGAGGCCAGGGCCTTCAACGAAGCAGCGCGAGCGCTGATCCTGTGGGGCGCGCTGCAGGTCGACCTCAGCCGCAAGGCGCAAACCGAGGAAGAACGGCAGGCTGCCGACGACCTGATCTCCGTGCTGACCCCGGTCATCAAGGGCTATCTCACCGATCGCGGATTTGAGACGGCGGTCAATGCCCAGCAGGTGTTCGGTGGCCATGGCTATATCCGCGAATGGGGCATGGACCAGTTCGTCCGCGACGCGCGGATCGCCCAGATCTACGAAGGCACCAACGGTGTGCAGGCGATGGACCTGGTTGGCCGCAAGCTTGCCAAGGATGGCGGCCGCGGCGTACGCGCGCTGTTCGACATGGTCGGCCGTGACATTGCCGATGCCAGGGCCGCCGGAGACCCAGCCGGCATTGCCGATCAGCTGGAAAAGGCTTTGCAGCACCTGCAGGCGGCGACCATGTGGATGGCGCAAAACGGCATGGCCGATCCCAACAATGCCGGCGCCGGCGCCTATGCCTATATGCAGTTGATGGGCCTGGTCAGCCTTGGCTGGATGTGGTTGAAAATGGCGGGCGCCTCTGCGCGGTTGAAAGGCCAGCCGGGAGAGGACGCGGCCTTCCACGACGCCAAGATCCTGACTGCCAGCTTCTTCGCCGACCGCGAACTGGTGACGGCTGGAGCGCTTCGTCGCAAGGTTGAAGCGGGTGCGGCAAGCGTGATGGCGATGCCGGTCGAAGCCTTCTAGACTATCAACCGGCCGCCTTGTCGCGGCCCTGGGATACGTACCAGGGCTGCAACATGGTCACCTCATTGGCCTTGTTCCGCTTGGCGGCCAGGCGAGCCAGGTCGAAATGCTCGGAGAACTGCACGCCGAACTTGCCGGCCTGCGACCAGCGGACCGTGCCGACCACCGGGCCGACGCCAACGATGTCGATGGTCAGCGTCTGGCCCGGGGCGACAATCTCGTCGGCCTCGACCAGCGCGCCCATGGCCGAAATATTGCGCAGCTTGATTTCGGTGGTCACTCCGTTGATGGCCGCGATCGCGCGGCGCATCAGCCGATGGCGCGGTTCGCGGATGCACTGGAAACCTTCTGCTTCGACACGGCTGCCGTTGGCCAGTTCGCGGGCTTCCTCCGCGCGCATCGGCTTGCCGAAAATATAGCCCTGGACCTGGCTGACCCCGAGCTCTCGGATCAGGAAGAGGTCGTCGTGAGTTTCGACGCCCTCGGCCGTCGTGTCCATGTCGAGGCTTTCGGCCAGCGACACGATTGCCCGGATGATCGCGCCGTTGCGCTTGGTCGTCGATGCGGCGCCGCGTACGAAGCTCTGGTCAATCTTGATCTTGTCGAACGGCGCCTTCTTCAAATAGCCGAGCGACGAATAGCCGGTCCCGAAATCGTCCAGCGCAAGCCGGACCCCTAGCGATTTCAGGCGCGCAAATGTGCCGTCCGTGGCATCGCTGTCGACCAGAAACACGCCTTCGGTGATTTCGAGCTCCAGACGACCTGGATCGAAATCATATTCGGCGAGCAGGGCCGCAATGGAATCGACGATATTCGGATCGTTGAACTGGATCGGCGAAAGATTGACAGCGATCCGCACATTGTCCGGCCAATCGGCGGCCTCGGCAATTGCGGTGCGAAGGACGAACTCGCCGATCCGGCTGATCATGCCGCATTCTTCCGCCAGCGGGATGAACTTGTCGGGCGAGATCGGTCCCCGGGTAGGATGGTTCCAGCGGACGAGGGATTCAAAACCGGAGATTTCTTCGCTGGCGACCCTGACGATCGGCTGGAATGCGACCCACATCTCGCTTCGGTCGAGGGCCTGGCGAAGGTCGTTTTCAAGAAGCTGGCGGTCGGCCGCCTCGCTGTGCATCGACGGTTCGTAGAAGCAATGCTTGCCGCGGCCCGCAGCCTTGGCGGCGTACAGCGCCAGGTCGGCGTTGCGGATCATGCTGTCGGCGCAGCTCTTGCCCGGGTCGCCAATGGCGATGCCGACCGAGGCGCCGATGATCACCCGATGACCCTCGATGATGTAGGGGCGGGAAACATGGTCGATCAGGGTGCGCGCCAGGCTTTCGAGCAGGCCCGTCTCGACCGTGCCCGGAAGCACTGCCTTGAACTCGTCGCCGCCAAGCCGACCGACCTGGCCATGGTCGCCCATGACAGACTTCAGGCGGTCGGCGACCTGGCGCAGAAGGGCGTCGCCGATCGGGTGGCCAAGCGTATCGTTGACGTTCTTGAACCGGTCGAGGTCGATCAGAAACAGCGAGCAGCCCTTGCGCCGGTTGGTGGCATTGCGAAGCGCTTCATCGAGGGTCTGGCGCATCAGCGCGCGGTTGGGCAGGCCGGTGAGCGAGTCAAACCGGGCCAGGCGGGCGACTTCCTGTTCGGTCCGGCGCTGCTCCGTGAGGTCGGTGCCGATGCCGCGGAACCCGAGGAAGCGGCCGCGCTCGTCGAACAGGGGATTGCCGGACAGCGACCAGTGAATGTCCTCGTCGCTGGCGGCTCGCACGATCACGTCGCTGAACGGGAAGCGCGCCGACAGGTGGAAGCCGAGCGTCCGCTCCTCGCGAAGGCTGTCGGCGGAGCCGGGATCGACGGAAAGCAGATCAGTGAACTGCCGATCCAGAAGATCTTTCGGATTGCACTTGAAATCGTCCGCCAGTTGCTGCGACACATAGGAAAGGGTGCCGAGGTTGTTGGTTTCCCAGAACCAGCCGCGGCCGCTGTTTTCAAACTCGTCGACGAACTGGAGCGCCTTGCGAGCCTGCACATCCAGGCGAAGGCGGGCGCGGGCGTTGGTCAGCACGGTCCGTGCGCCGGCAACGCTGTAGGCGATGTTGATGATAGCCAGGAAGGCGATGCCGGCGAGCACTTCGGGCTTGTCCGACACCGCAAAGGCACCGGTCACGGCGACCAGCGCATTGACGATCGCGACCGGGGGGGACGAGATAGAAACGATCGTCGCTGCCCCCAGGCCCGCCCCGAAAGCGAGCGCGATAAAGCCGGTGCCCGCCATGTCATGATTGTCGCTGAGCGTCAGGCCATAGGCCATCCACAAGGCGCCGCTGAGCCCGATGTACAGGCAGAGCGCACGCGACACCGTCTGCGGGGAAATGCCGAAGCGGTCGCGATACCACATGCCCGCAAAGGCAATGGCGTCGAGGACTAGAACCGCCAGCACGGGGATGATCGGATTGCTGGCGAGGGGGTGGAGCGCCGCGGCAGGGTGCAGCAGGAGGCATGACAGGCCCCAGACGAGATGAGTGGCGCCGAGCAGAGCAGGCGCAAGCTCGAACATGGCAACGCGCTGCGACGCCAGACTTTCGTCATCGGACGTGTCGGGCGCCCGGAGGTCGAACGTCAACGCGTCCTTTGCCGATGCCCGATCATTGATTCCGTC
>DASTOV010000084.1:0-13019 GCA_035720125.1 Sphingomicrobium sp.
GGCATAGCTGCAGCACATGATCGCGGGTCAGGAACTGCGCCTCGTCGACCAGGATGCAGTCGAGCTTGCGCTTGAGCAGCTCCTTGACCGTGCCGTCGAACAGGTTCGTGTCGTCCGAATAGCGATTGGCATTCGCCTCCAGCCCGATGCGGGAGCCGATGATGCCGGCGCCGGCGCGTTCGTCGAGCATTGCGGTCCACAGCATGGTCTGCATGCCGCGCTCGCGATAGTTGAAGTCGGCCTGCAGCAGGGTGGTCGATTTCCCCGCGTTCATCGCCGCATAGTAGAAATAGAGCTTGGCCATCTGGTTCCTTTAAGGGCAGCTGCCATCCTTCGCCGCGACCTTGAAGTCGCTGAGGCGGACCGCGACAGCCTTTTGCGGCCAATTTTCGAACGACAGGCGGTTATTGGCGGGCAGGGTGCAGGATCTCGTCGGCACCGCTTTCTCGCCGCCGATCAGCTCCGCCTTGTAGGTGTAGGCCTGCCGGCTGTTGCTGGAGATGGTCATGGTCGTGCCCATCATCGATTTGACCGTCACCAGCACCTGGCCAGGGGCGGGCTTGGTGGTGCCGATGACCTTGCGTGCGTGGATCGGCTGGCCGCCCTGGATCGAGAAGACCCAGCTTTCGCCGGCCTTGACCGTCAGGCCCGGAGACTTGGCAGCCGCAGGCGTCATGGCGAGCAGCAACGAAGCCATCAGAAGAGTCGGACGGACCATCCGCGCCTTATTCGTCATTCCCGCGAAATGATCAAAACGCATTGCGCCCCGCACAATGCTGGTCTTGTTCATGGAACCTAGAATCCTTGGCTTTGCTGGCTCCCCGCTTGCGCGGGGATGATGATTTATGCGCGGGGCCACTCGTCCCTCAAGATCGAGAAGAGCACCGTGTCGCGGACATGGCCGGTCCAGGTGATGCGGTCGCCGCGCAGCACGCCTTCGCGCACCGCGCCGAGCTTCGTCATCGCCGCCTGGCTGCGCTTGTTGCGCGCGTCGACGCGGAACTCGACCCGGCGAAAACCGCAATCGAAGGCGCGGCGGAGCATCATGTCCTTGATTCGGCGGTTGAAGCCTGTGCCGCGGAATTGGGGGCGATAATAGGTGCCGCCGATCTCCAGCACGCCGCGCTGGGTGTCGATGCCGAGGAAGCTCGACATGCCGGCGAGTTCATCGCCTTCAAACAGGACGAAGGTGCGGTTACGGCTGGTGCTGCGATAGAGGGCGATGCTGTCGTCGAAGCCATCGGGGCCGAAGTTATTGGCGTAAATCTGCCATATTTCGCTGTCCTCGGCACAGGCTGCCTTGAGCGGCTCGCGCCACTGCTCGTCAAACAGTACCGCACGGCAGCCGTCGCCCGTCATGGGCGCATCGAGCTGGCTCATTCCTCGCTCAAGTCCTGCGCCACCTTGGGCGAGCGGAGGAGGGAGTCGATGTGGCTGCCCTCATCGAAGCTTTCGTCGGCGAGGAACTTCAAGTCCGCGGCATATTTGGTGTTGACCCGCCGCGCGACCTCGCCCTTCAGGTAGCGGACGTTCTTCTTTAGCGCGGCGAGCACGTCCTTCTCGTCGGCGCCGAGCAGCGGCTTCACGAACACGGTGGCATGGCGGAGATCGGGCGACATGCGCACCTCGGTGATCGAGACGCTATGCGAGGCCAGCACCTCGTCATGCACGTCGCCGCGCATCAGCACGTCGGACAGGGCATGACGGACCTGCTCGCCGACGCGAAGCAGGCGGACCGAACGGCCCTCAGCGGTTTCCTGGCGGCGCATCAGACTTCCTTAGGCAAGCTGGCGACCAAGCGCGAGGTAAAGGTGCCGCGGGCGACCAGATCGCCCGCCTCGTCGTACAGCTCGGCCTCGGTGAAGGCGATGGTCTTGCCCATGCTGACGAGCCGTCCCTTGCCGATGAACGAGCCGAAGCGCGCCGCCTTGATGAAGCTGACATGATAGTCGACGGTCACCGGAAACACCGCGCCGTCGACATGCGCGAACAGCGCCGGGCCATGGGTGTCGTCGAGCATGGCGCCGATGATGCCGCCCTGGACGAAGCCTTGCGGATTTCCGAAGCGCTCGTCCGCGGTGAAGCCGATTTCGATCGTCCCTGCTGGCGGATCGATGGAGAGCAACGTCCAGCCGAGCAATTTTGAGGCTGCCGGCGTCTCGAAGCGATCGAACACCGAAGGAATATGCGGCGCGTCCATTAGAGGCTCAACCGTCATTGCGAGCGGAGCGAAGCAATCCACACTGAATCGCCACGTCGCTTCGCTCCTCGCGATGACGAGACATTAAAGGGTACGAGCCCTCTCTTCCACTTCGAACACCTCCAGGTGATCCCCCGGTTTGATGTCGTTGGTGTCTGCGAGGAGCACGCCGCACTCCATGCCCGCGTTGACCTCCTTCACATCGTCCTTGAAGCGGCGGAGCGAGGAGATGGTCGTCTTCGAAACGATGACATCCTCGCGGGTGAGGCGCGCATGCAGCCCCTTGCGGATGACGCCTTCGAGCACCAGCAGGCCGGCGGCCTTGTCCTTCTTGCCGGCAGGGAAGACTTCCTTGACCTCGGCGCGGCCGACGACATTTTCGATGATCTCGGGGCCAAGCTCGCCGGCCATCGCGCCCTTCACCCAGTCAGTGAGGTGGTAGATGACATCATAGTAGCGAAGCTCGACCTTGTTGCGCTCGGCCGTCTCGCGCGCCTTGGCGTTGGGACGGACGTTGAAGCCGATGATTGGCGCGCCGGTCGAGGCGGCGAGGGTCACGTCGCTTTCGGTGATCGCGCCGACGCCCGAGTGAAGCACGCGGACGCGGATTTCGTCGGTCGAGATCTTGTTGACCGCATTGACGATCGCTTCGACCGAGCCCTGCACGTCGGCCTTGACCACCATCGGGAACTCCTTGGTCGTCGAGGCGCGGTTGGCGAACATATTCTCCAGGCTGACCGGGGCGGAGGTGGTCCGCTTCTTGTCGAGCACGCCCTGGCGATAGGCGGCGACCTCGCGGGCGCGGGCTTCGTTTTCGACAACGGTGAGCTGGTCGCCGGCCGAGGGAACGGCGCCGAGGCCGAGCACCTCGACCGGGAAGGAGGGCGGCGCCTCCTTCACCTGGCGGCCATGATCGTCGATCATCGCCCGGACCTTGCCCGAAGCGGCGCCGACGACGATCACGTCGCCGACCTTCAACGTGCCGCGCTGGACCAGCACGGTCGCGAGCGGGCCGCGGCCCTTGTCGAGCTTGGCCTCGACCACCGTCGCCTCGGCCGAACGGTCGGGATTGGCCTTGAGCTCGAGGATTTCGGCCTGGAGGTTGATGGCTTCCAGGAGGCCGTCGAGGTTGGTCTTCTTGAGCGCCGAGACTTCGACGTCCTGCACCTCGCCGCCCATCTGCTCGACGATAATCTCGTGCTGCAGCAATTCCTCGCGGACCTTCTGCGCGTTGGCGCCGGGCTTGTCGATCTTGTTGATCGCCACGATCATCGGCACGCCAGCGGCCTTCGTGTGGTTGATGGCTTCGATGGTCTGCGGCTTCAGCCCGTCATCGGCCGCCACGACCAGCACGACGATATCCGTGACGTTGGCGCCGCGGGCGCGCATCTCGGTGAAAGCCTCGTGGCCCGGCGTGTCGAGGAATGTGACCTTCGCCCCGTCTTTCAGGGCCACCTGGTAGGCGCCGATATGCTGGGTGATGCCGCCGGCTTCGCCGGAGACGACGTCGGCGCCGCGGATCGCATCCAGCAGCGACGTCTTGCCATGGTCGACATGGCCCATGATCGTCACCACCGGCGGGCGCGGCTGCAGCGTATCCTCGGCATCCACGTCCGTCTCGGTTTGGATGTCGACGTCGGATTCTGAAACGCGGTTAATGCGATGTCCGAACTCCACGATCAGCAGTTCGGCCGTGTCCTGGTCAATGGTCTCGGTAATGGTCACCGGCGTGCCCATCTTGAAAAGGGCCTTGACCAGGTCTGCGCCCCGCTCACCCATGCGCTTGGCGAGCTCCTGAACGGTGATCGCCTCAGGGACGTCCACATCGCGATATTGCTTGACGGCCGGTCCGGCCTGCTGGTGGGCGCGCTTTTCCTTCTCGCGCGCGCGGCGAAGCGCGGCGAGGCTGCGGGCGCGGCTGTCGTCCTCTCCGGAAAGGGCGCGCGATACGGTCAGCTTGCCGGCATGCCGACGCTCGTCGACGCGGCCGCGGTTGGCACCCGGATGGGCCGGCGCCGGGCGTTTCGCCGGGTGGGCCGGGGCGGAGGCCGGACGGCGGAACTCGCGATCCTCCTCTTCCGCCTGTTCGGCATGGGCTGGGGCGGCAGCCGCAGCTTCGGCTGCCTCGGCGGCGCGGCGCTCGGCCTCCGCAGCTTCCTCGGCAGCCTTGCGAACGGCCTCTTCCTCGGCCTTGCGATTCTCTTCGGCGCGGCGCTTCTCTTCTTCGCTCTGCTCCAGCTTGGAGCGGTCTTCGCGGCGGCGGGCATCCTCGAGCGCGGTCATGCGCGCTTCTTCGGCCTCGCGCAGCAACCGCTCCTGCATTTCCTTGCGGGCGACAATGTCGTCGACCGGGCGCTTCGGTGCGGCCGGCTTAGGGGCGGGTGCAGCCTGCTTGGGTGCGGGGGCAGGCTCGGCGGCGACCTTGGCCTCGGGAGCGGGCGCCTCACCCGGCTTGCCGAGGATGCGCCGCTTCTTGACCTCGACCACCACGGTGTTCGAGCGGCCATGGCTGAAGCTCTGCTTCACCTTGCCTGTCTCGACCGTGCGCTTCAGGCCCAGCGGAGGCCGGGTTCCAAGCTTGGGCTTGTCGCTCTGGTCGGTCATGCGTTTCCTTCGTCTACAAATTCGTCAGCCGCGCTCGGGCCAGCGGAGTGGCCGCCGTCTAGCCCAGCATCGGGATCATTGAAAGCTTGCCACCGGTCGATGGCGTGAAGCACGCGCCTTGCGGCAGCTGCATCGGTCAGGGCGATGTGTACCACGTTCTCGCGGCCCAACGCCATGGATAAGATGGTGCGCGCTTCGGGAAAAACCAACCCCGAACGGTCACCTCCGCCAACGCGCCAGGCCTGGTCCAGCTTCCTGCGGCCGTCTTCGCCGGCATCGGCGGCGTGGATCAGCAGATGGACCTTGCCTGCCCTCGCGGCGACTTCGATGCGTTCCGCGCCGTTGATCAACGTTCCGCCGCGCGCCTCGAGGCCGAGGCGATCGAGTGCCTGCTGTCTTAGCGCCTGCGCGATCCGCTCGCCGAGATCCGCGGGAACCTGAACCTCGCCGGTCTTGAAGGCACGTGAAAGGGCAGTTTTGAGGCGGCCCTTTGCGTTGGCTTCGTCAAGCGCGTGGCGGCTGACACCGATCCACGCGCCGCGGCCTGGCGCGCGCGCCCTTATGTCGGGCGCGACCTGGCCGTCGGGACCAAGCGCAAGTCGGATCAACTCCTCGCGCGGCGCCGACCGCCGGGTGAGGATGCAGCTGCGCTCCGGGACATGCGCCGCCCCCTTTGACTGGACCCCGGCCTTCGCCGGGGCACTGTCTACGCCAGTGTCATTGGTCCTTTTCCGCAACCGCGTCCTCCTCGCCAGACGGGGATGCTTCCGGCTCGTCCTCGAACCAGTGGGCACGGGCGGCCATGATGATCTCATTGCCTTGCTCTTCGCTCAGGCCATATTCGGCCAGCACACCGCCCTTGTCTTCGGGGCGAGCGCTGTCGGAACGCCGGCGCGGCTCGACCCGCTTCTTGGCGATCAGCTCATCAGTGGCGAGGTCGGCAAGGTCATCGAGCGTACGAATGTTGGCCTTGCCCAAGGTCACGAGCATCTGCTCGGTGAGATAGGGCAACTCGGCCAGCGAATCCTCGACCCCCAGGGCGCGGCGCTCCTCGCGGGCTGCAGCCTCACGCCGCTCCAGCGCTTCAGTGGCACGGCTCTGCAGTTCGCCTGCGATCTCATCGTCGAGGCCCTCGATCGAGGCGATCTCGTCGACTTCGACATAAGCAACTTCTTCGAGGTTGGTGAAGCCTTCCGCGACCAGCAACTGGGCCAGCGTCTCATCGACATCCAGTTCGGTCTGGAACATCTCGGAACGCTCGATGAACTCGCGCTGTCGCTTCTCGCTGGCGTCAGCCTCGGTCAAAATGTCGATCTGCGAACTCGTCAGCTGGCTGGCGAGGCGGACGTTCTGCCCGCGACGGCCAATCGCGAGCGACAGCTGGTCATCTGGAACGACGACCTCGATACGATTTTCTTCCTCGTCGATCACGACGCGGCTGACCGTCGCCGGCTGCAGCGCATTGACAACGAAGGTCGCGGTGTCCTCGCTCCACGGGATGATGTCGATCTTTTCGCCCTGGAGCTCCTGGACGACCGCCTGGACGCGGCTGCCCTTCATGCCGACGCAAGCGCCGACCGGGTCGATCGAGCTGTCATAGCTGATGACGCCGATCTTGGCGCGGCTGCCCGGATCGCGGGCAGCAGCCTTGATCTCGATGATGCCGTCGTAAATCTCCGGCACTTCCTGCGCGAACAGCTTCTTCATGAAGTCCGGGTGGGCGCGGCTGAGGAAGATCTGCGGTCCGCGGGTTTCGCGGGCGACGCGCATGATCAACGACCGAATGCGATCGCCGACGCGGACCATTTCGCGCGGAATCTGCTGGTCGCGGCGGATGACGCCTTCGGCCCGGCCCAAGTCGACCACGACGTGGCCGAATTCGACGCGCTTGACGACGCCGGTGATGACTTCGCCGGCGCGATCCTTGAATTCCTCGAACTGGCGCTCGCGCTCGGCGTCACGGACCTTCTGGAAGATGACCTGCTTGGCGGCCTGTGCGGCAATGCGGCCGAACTCGATCGGCGGCAGCGGGTCGACGATGAAGTCGCCGACGGCAGCATCGGCCTTGAGCTTTTGTGCGCCCTTCAGGTCGACCTGCTTGAAATAATCGTCGACCTCTTCGACCACTTCCAGCACGCGCCACAAGCGCAGGTCGCCGGTGTTCGGATCGAGCTTGGCGCGAATGTCGTTCTCGGCGCCGTAGCGGGCGCGGGCGGCGCGTTGAATCGCATCCTCCATCGCCTCGATGACGATGCCCTTGTCGATCAGCTTTTCGCGGGCGACCGCATCGGCGATGGCAAGCAGCTCGGCCTTGTTGGCGGTGGCGGCTGCGGGCAAACCGGAAGCAGCAGTCGTGGCCATGATATTCAACCTTCCGTCTTGATAAAATCGGCGCCCTCGGAGCTGAGCGGCGCGGTGGCGTTAATAAGCTTGTCGGTCAAGAGCAGCTTGGCCGACGAGATGGAATCAAAGGGGACTTCGCGGACGCCCTTGGGCGTGGCGACGGTCACGATATTGCCGGCGATGCCCTCGATCGTCCCGGAGACCTGCTTGGCGCCGTCCAGCGGCGTTCCCAGCTTGAGCCGAGCCTCATGGCCAGCCCAGTCGGCAAAGTCCTTCTGACGGGTCAGCGGGCGGTCGATACCGGGCGAGGAAACCTCGAGGCGATAGCTGCCTTCGATCGGATCCCGTCCGGCGACTTCCTCGCTATCGAGCAGGTCCGACAGCTTGCGCGAAATCGCCTGGCAGTCGTCAAGATCGAGCTGGCGCGTATCCGGCCGCTCGGCCATCACCTGCAAGGTCGGGTCCGACGTGCCGCCGATCATTGCCACGCGCACGAGGTCGAAGCCCAGCTCCTTGACGGCGGGCTCGATCAGGCGAGCGATGGCAGCGGTATCGGTCAAACGCAGATCTTTTCAAAACCAAAACCTTCCCGGCGCCGGACCGACCCTCGGCCCGGCCTCAGCATCTGGCGATGTCGAGGAGGTAGGGGCCATATAGAGGCGTCGTTGCCGACTAGCAAGAAGAAGAGTCAGCGGCCTAGCGCCCGATCTTCGGCCCGAACGCGGACGCTCAGCACCGCGGCATTCAGGATCGTAGCCAGAAGTGCCACCGGCCAAAGTCCGAACACCAGCGGCAGGACCGCAATTTCGCCGGTGACGACCCAGTAATTCGGATGATTGACGAAGCGATATGGGCCGCTCGTCACCAGCGTTTCTCCTGGAACCACGATAATCCTGGTCGTCCAGCGCCGACCAAGTGTCCACAGGGTCCAAAAGCGGACAATCTCAATCAAGATGAAGATCAGGAGGAAGTGAGGGCTTATCGGTCGTCCCGGGGCCAGGTCCCAGAGGGTAATCAGCCATGCCAAATGGAGGGTCACGAGCCAGTAGTAGTGACCGGATGCCACTTCATGTCCGCCGGCCGCTAGCAGTCGTTTCGTGTTCGCGCGTGAAACGATGAGTTCGACCAGCCGCTGCAGCGTCACAAAGCCGAGGATGGCGATTGCAGCCCAGCTCATGCGCGCTCCAGCATCATGCCGGCGCAGGTAAATCCAGGACCGAAGGCGGTGAGCATCGATCGGCCAGGCAAGCCGCGTGCAATTAGCCGTTCGAGCACGAACAGCACGGTCGGCGCGCTCATGTTGCCGCAGTCATTGAGTACGTCGCGCTCCAGGTCGAGCGCGCCGATCGGCAGTTCCAGCGCGCTTTCGATCGCATCGATCACTTTCACTCCGCCGGGATGGCAGCAAAAACGGTCGATGTCGCCGCGACGACGGCCCATGTCTGCCAGCATCCCGTCCACGGCGCCCGCCAGCTCGGCCTCGACGAAGGGCGGGATGGCGCGGTCGAACACGACCGCCAGGCCGGGATCTTCCACCCGCCAGCCCATGATATTCAGCGTGTCGGGCCACATCCGCTCGCCCGCACCTGCAATAGTGGCGATCTCGTCGCCGTCCGTTCCAACCACTGCGGCGGCCGCTCCGTCGCCAAAGATGGCCGTTGCGACAATTGCCGCGGGATCGTCGCTGTCGAGGCGGATGGCGATCGAACAGGTCTCGATAGTGACAAAGAGCCAGCGGCTGCCTGGATCGGCTGCGGCGAGACCGGCGGCGGTGGCAAGCCCGTTTACGCCGCCAGCGCAGCCCAAGCCGAACAGGGGAACGCGGCGAACGGTCCCGCGCAGGCCGATCGCCGGTCCATTGCGCGCTTCCAGGCTGGGCGTCGCGATGCCGGTGGTCGAGACCATTACGACGCCGTCGATGTCCGAGGAATTCAATCCTGCCTGGCGGATCGCCGCCGATGCGGCGTCCCGAAATAGCGCGTCGCACGCATCCAGATAGACGCGGTTGCGTTCTTTCCATCCATGATGGCCTTCATACCACTCTGTCGGTGCGACGATGTGGCGCTTCGCAATGCCGGCATTGTCGAATACGCTCGCCAGCCTGTCGAACAGCTCTTTCTTGCCGCCGAAGACTTCGCGAGCCTTGGCTTTCGCGACGGATTGCTCGACGCTGTATGGTGGCAGGGCAGTGGCAAGAGAAAGAAGGCCGACCTTGTCCATGCAAGCCTTTCGTTCGGCCCCTGTCGCTAGGAGAGATTGGATGAGCCGCAGAGTTTTGCAAGCGATGCTGTTGGCGGCAATGTCGGCGTCGTGCCAATCGGAAGGGTCGGCGCAACCAGAAACGAATGGCGAGCGGCCGTTCAAGGTCTCCGAGATCGCTGACTTCGACACGCCGTGGGCCATGGAATTTCTTCCCGGTAGCGGCGTTCAGCTGACCAATTTGGCCCTGCTGACCGAAAAGGAAGGCCGGCTGTGGCTGGTTGATGTGACGAGCGGCCAGCGGACGGCAGTTTCCGGTGTGCCCGAAGTCAAGGCGGCGGGGCAGGGCGGGCTCGGCGATGTCATGCCACATCTGGATTTCGCCGGGAACCGGCGGGTCTATCTGAGCTATGTCGAAGGCGGGCCGAACGGTACCAGCGGCGCTGCGCTCGGCTACGGCACCCTCGACCTCAGCAATGCGACTGCCCCTGCGATCCGCGATTTCAAGGTGATCTGGCGGCAGGAACCGAAGGTCAGCGGCAACGGTCATTTCTCCCACCGCATCGCCTTCGGCCCGGACGGCTTCCTTTATCTGAGCTCGGGCGACCGACAGAAAATGGCACCGGCGCAGGACCTCTCCAACAGCCTCGGAAAGGTGCTTCGAATGACGGCGGAGGGTCATCCGGCCGACGGCAATCCATTCAACAATCCGTTAGCCCTTATCAACCGGGACACGGCAATCTGGAGTTATGGGCATCGCAATGTGCTGGGACTCCAGTTTGCACCGGATGGACGGCTGTGGGCCAGCGAAATGGGCCCGCAGGGGGGCGACGAGATCAACCTTATCCTGCCCGGCAAAAATTATGGCTGGCCGCGGGCTTCGAATGGCAGTCATTATGGTGGTGAGGATATTCCGGATCATCAGCCCGGCGACGGATTCGAGGCACCAAAGATATGGTGGACGCCGTCAATCTCGCCGGGCGCGCTGCTGATATACACCGGCGACAAGTTCCCGCAGTGGAAGGGCGACGCGCTGATCGGCGCCTTGTCCGGCGAGGCGTTGATCCGGATCGATATCGACGGCGACAAGGCCAGCAAGGCCGACCATTGGCCGATGAACGCGCGCATCCGGGCCATCGACCAGGGCCCGGATGGCAGCATCTATCTACTTGAAGACGGGAATAGCGGCGGGCGGCTGCTCAGATTGGACCCGGCAACCGCCCCATAGGTCTCAATCAACGGGTTGCGGCTCGTCAACCGGCTGCGGCACGGTTCGCAGATAGGGTTTCACCGTATTCCAGCCTCCCGGGAATTTGACCGTGGCGTCCTCGTTGGAAAGCGAGGGAACGATGATGCAGTCCTCGCCCTGCTTCCAATTGACGGGAGTCGCGACCGAATGCCTGGCCGTTAGCTGGATGCTGTCGAGCAGCCGCAGCACCTCGTCGAAATTGCGTCCCGTGCTCATCGGATAGAGCAGCATCGCCTTGATGAGCTTGTCCGGACCAATGAGGTACACCGTGCGCACCGTCGCATTGTTGGCCGCAGTCCGGCCCTCCGACGTCTCGCCGGCGTCGGCCGGAAGCATGTTGTATAGCTTTGAGACCTTTAGCTCCGGATCACCGATCATCGGGAAATTCACGTCGTTGCCAGTGACATCCTTGATGTCCCGCATCCACCCCTGGTGATCGCCAATCTTGTCGACCGACAGGCCGATGACCTTGGTGTTCCGCCTGGCAAACTCATCGGCGAGCCCGGCCATATAGCCAAGCTCGGTCGTGCAAACCGGCGTGTAGTCCTTGGGGTGGGAGAAGAGGATGGCATAGCTGTCGCCGATCCAGTCGTGAAAGCTGATTGGGCCCTCGGTCGTTTCCGCCGTAAAGTCCGGGGCCACGCTGCCGATCGAAAGCGTCATTTGATCATTCCTCCGTCGAGTCGTTAACCGGCGTCGCTATACTACTTGAGCTCTGTCAGGCGAATGCCGGCTCGACGACCTGCTGATTTTCGAGCCAGGCCGGTGGTTCCAGCCCCTTGGAGCGCAGGAATTCGGGGTTGAACAGCCGCGATTGATAGCGCGTCGCCGGGTCGCACAGCATGGTGACGATGGTTTTGCCCGGGCCAAGCTCGCGGGCGAGCCGGATGGCGCCGGCAACATTGACGCCCGATGACAGGCCGAGCGCAAGTCCTTCTTCCCTCAGCAATTGATAGGTGACCGCCAGGCTTTCGGCGTCGGGAACGAAGAAGCTGTGGTCGGGCTCGAACCCTACGAGATTGGCGGTGACGCGACCCTGCCCGATGCCTTCGGTAATCGAACTGCCCTCGGCTTTGAGTTCGCCGGTCGTGTAATAGCTGTACATCGCCGCGCCGGGCACATCCGCCAGCGCGATGGCGACGCCAGGATTGCGGTGCCGCAGCGCCAGCGCCACCCCTGCCAGCGTCCCGCCGGAACCGATCGCGCTGACGAAACCGTCAACCTTGCCGTCGGTCTGCGCCCAGATCTCGGGGCCCGTCGTGCGGGCATGGACGTCGCGGTTCACGACATTGTCAAACTGGTTTGCGAAGATCGCGCCATGTGGATGCTCCCGCGCCAGCCGTTCGGCGGTGCGGGCCGCGACCTTCACGTAATTATTGTCATTCCTGTACGGAACCGCCGGTACCTCGAGCAGGGTGGCGCCGAGTGCGCGCAACGTGTCCTTTTTTTCCTGAGCCTGCGTCTCGGGAATGACGATCACCGTCTGCATCCCCAGGGCATTGGCGACGATAGCCAGCCCGATTCCGGTGTTGCCCGCCGTCCCCTCGACGATCAGGCCGCCGGGGCGAAGCTCACCCCGCTCGATCGCATCGGTGATGATGCCGAGAGCGGCACGGTCCTTGACCGAATGGCCCGGGTTCATGAACTCGGCCTTGCCGAGGATGGTGCAGCCGGTCTCCTCCGACGCGCGGCGAAGCTTGATCAACGGCGTGTTGCCGATCGCGGCAAGGACGGAGTCTTTGACGTCCATGACGCGAACTTAGGTACGCGAGGAAGGTTCGCCAAGCCGCCGGTAACGAAACTGGTGCGGCGTGCGTCCCTCGCGTCGCGCCTTTGCGGCATAGCGCGTCTCCAGCCAGCCCGAGGGGTAGCGCAACCATTCGCCAGGCTCTTTCACCACCCATTCGAACTGGTGGACATGGCGCTGCATGACCATCAGCAGCCAGTTCAAATATGTCGGGTCGTCGGTTGCGACGCGGAGCTCGCCGTCCGGCCTCAGCTTGGAGGCGATGAGGTCAAGTGGGCCGTCGTTCATCATCCGTCGCTTGGCATGTCGCGCCTTGGGCCAGGGATCGGGGTGGAGCAGATAGACCATGGTCAGCGCGCCGTCGGGGATGTGCCGCAGCACGTCGAGCGCATCGCCCATGTGGATGCGAACGTTTGCGAGGCGATGGTCGCGAATATGGCCGAGCGCCTGGGCCACGCCGTTCAGGAAGGGCTCGCAGCCGATGAAACCATGGTCGGGCAGCAGGTCGGCGCGATAGGCAAGATGCTCGCCGCCGCCGAACCCGATCTCGAGGTGCAATGGCCGGTTATCGCCAAACAGGCGTTCGGAGGTGATTTCACCATCTGATGGCACCGCGATGGCGGGCAGCAGCGTCTCGACCAGCTCTGCCTGGCCTTTCCTGAGCTTGTGCCCGCTTG
>DASTOV010000085.1:0-18339 GCA_035720125.1 Sphingomicrobium sp.
CAAGGTGCGCGAAGTCGATACGTCGCGGTTCGATCATGAGGCGGAGATCATCCTCAACCTGCTGAACGTCGCCTGGTCGGAGAATTGGGGATTTGTCCCGCTGACGGAGGCGGAGATCGCCTATGCGGGCAAGAAGCTGAAACCGATCATCTATCGCGACCTGGTTCGAATCGCCGAGTATGACGGAAGGCCCGTGGCCTTCATGATCACCATTCCCGATATCAACGAATTGACCCGCGACCTCGATGGCCGCCTATTCCCCTTCGGCTGGGCAAAGCTCCTGTGGCGCCTGCGCAACCCACGCACCAAGAAGATGCGGGTCCCGTTGATGGGCGTGGCAAAGAGCCTGCAGGGCGGCCGCCTTGCCGGTCAGCTGGCTTTCATGATGATCGAGCACAATCGCCGCGCCAGCGTCGAGAAATATGGCGCGACCCATGGCGAATTCGGCTGGGTGCTGGAGGACAACCAGGGGATGATGTCCATCGCCCAGCTACCGGGCGCCAATATCAACCACACCTATCGGATCTTTCAGCGCGAGCTTTAGGCCAAGTCGATGCAAACCGGCGCGTGGTCGGAGGCCTTTTCCTCGCCCCGCGCCCATTTGTGGACCTCGGCACCGCAGAGCCGGTCAGCGGCCTGCGGCGAACAGAGCAGATGGTCGATGCGGAAGCCCGCGTCGCGCGGCCATGCCCCGGCGGTATAGTCCCAGAACGTGTACAGCCGGTTCTCTTGCGGGTTCATCGCGCGCAAGGCGTCGGTCCATCCCTGGTTGACGATTCTTCGAAACGCGGCCTGGCTCTCCGGCTGGAACAGCGCATCGTCCGCCATCGCCCTGGTCGAGAAAGTATCACGGTCCTCCGGGATCACATTGTAATCCCCAGCGAGCACGGCGGGCCGTTCCTCGGCAAGGATCGAGGCCGCGCGCTCGCGCAGCCGATCCATCCACTTGAGCTTATAGTCGAATTTTTCGGTGCCGACCGGGTTGCCGTTGGGAAGGTAGATCGACGCGACCACGAGCCCGTCGACCTCTGCCTCGATATAGCGGCTGTGCGTGTCATCCGGATCGCCCGGCAGGCCCAGCTGGCGCAATGCCGGCGCCTGGCCCTTTGCCAGGATGGCGACCCCGTTGAAGCCCTTCTGCCCATGCCAAACGGCACTGTAGCCGGCGGCCTCTATCTCGCCGATGGGCAGCGCGTCGTCGGCGCATTTCAATTCCTGCAGGCAGGCGATGTCGGGCTGCTCCCGTGCCAGATACTCAAGCAGCCGGGGCATTCGCGCGCGAATGCCGTTGATGTTGAAGGTGACGAGCTTCATGGCCCTGGCTTAGCGGCAGTCGCTCAGTGGGGGAACAGTGCAAACCCCTCCGCCGTAATACGCTGGACGCAGTCGCGATATTCGTCGAAGGCCACGTCTCCGCGATGCACGACCCCGAGCTGCGGGTCGCCGAGTCCGGCCATTGGCACCAGCGCGATCGGGACCGCTGCGGGGATGAGTTGCGCACCCTGCCCCGCCGCCAGCGTGACCAGGATGCCGCTGATCGTGCCGCCGCCCGCCGGCCGGTTCAGTAGCGCCAGCCGATACTGGCCGTCGCTGATCGTCACCAGATAGATGGCACCCGAAAGATGGGGAAAGGAAACGAACCCCCTTTGCTCATACTGGCTGTCGAGCCGTCCTGCCTCGCTGAACACAAGGTGTCCCCTGGCATCGTCCCAGGCGATTTCGGTCAAATAGGCAAAGATCGAACCCGCCTCGCTGAACGAGGGCCTCAACGTCACATAGGAGCCCTCGAGCCACTGGACGCCAGGTCGGGCATAAGCTCCCATCGCCTCCGGCGCATAGAGCTTCGGTTCGGATACCGGCCCTTGCCCGCTTCTGAGGCACGTCCCCAAGGCATCCTCGAGCCGGACGACGGTGGCCAGCGTGAAGGGGCGACGCCCGCAAAGCGCCTTTTCCAGCGTGGACAGGCTTACCCTCGCCTCGTCGGCCAGCCACTGCCGCGACAGGCGGCGCCGGGCAAGCTCCTCGCGGACGCGAAGCGCAATTACCTCGGTGCCTTCGACCTCGACGTCCACATGCATCGTGACGGTCTTCCTGAGCGAGTCCGCCTATATCCGCACATTTCAGCACATCTCGTCAACAAATCGCTTGTTGATCCAGATCAGGCGGCGGCAATTTGCCGCATCGTCCCATGGCATTGCCCGGCCTGTTTCACGTAGGGGAGCTTATGGCGGCAAATCCGCCGAAAGGGGCAAATCCAGGATGCTGACTGCTCGGGTGACATTCGGTCTTGGTGGCTTGTTGCTGGTCAACGTGGTGCTGCTGGCCGTTCAGATGGCGCTCGGCGTCAACTATTTGCCTGTTTGAGTTTCATCGGGGGCTAGCGGGGCGGCGAACCAGGGGTCCCATCAAGCGATTGCTTTGATGGGAAACCAAACAGGGGGCCGCCCCGCGACCGATTCAGACACAGGGAATCAGAAATGAATAAATGCCTTTTGGGGCTGGCATTGCTGTCGTCGATTGTTGCGCCGGCCATCGCCACTCCCGTCGAGCCGGATCTGGCGGCCGTGCGCGCCGCGACAGAAAGATTTCGCGACATCAACCAGGCGCTGGCGGAGGGGTATATCGCGGACCCGATGAACGTTTGCGACACGGCTCCGATGATGGGCCGGCCGGCCGCGCTGGGCGCAATGGGCATCCACTATTTCCGCCCGGACCTGCTTGGCATCACGGCGCCGCCGAACCCTCGCGTCGACGGGAACGGCACGCACACGGACTTCAACAAGCCCGCAATCCTCATTTACGAACCGCAGGCGGACGGCTCGCTGGAACTGGTCGCAGTCGAGAACCTGGTGTTCATCAAGGCATGGGAGGCTGCCGGCCACCAGGCGCCGCCGACCTACCTCGGAAAATCATTCGACCGGATGGAGGACGATCCGGCGACGAAGGTTGACGAAGCCCATATGTTCGAGCCGCACTACGATCTGCATGTCTGGCTGTATCGCGACAATCCCAACGGCCTGTTCGCGCAGTTCAACCCGAACGTGAGCTGCGCCCATGGCAAGACCGACATGGCCGGCCATGAGGCCCATGGCGCGGGCCAATGATCAGTCTGACGATCTTAGACGCTGAAGCTGGAGCCGCAGCCGCAGCCCGAGGCCGCATTGGGGTTGGTCACCTTGAACGAGGCGCCTCCAAGATCCTCGACATAGTCCACCTGGCTGCCCTCGACCAGCTCGAGACTGACCGGATCGACGACCAGCGTCACGCCATCGGTAACGGTAACGGCGTCGCCCTCCTCAAGGTCGCCTAGGGAAAAGCGGTAGGAGAAGCCGGCGCATCCGCCGCCGTCGACCGAGAGTCGAAGGACGGCGGGCTTGCCCTGCCTTTCGGCAATGAAGGCGACGCGCTTGGCGGCGCTGGCGGAAAGATTCACTTGGGTCACTCCCGCGAGATAGGATCGCGGGCGCTGCGCAGCAAGTTTAGCGCTTGCCGCCCGTCGGGCCGCCCAGGGCGACCGCGTCCATCGCATGGGTTCCGCCGCCCTTGCGCTGCATGGCGAGCAGATACTCGTTGGACTTCATGAAGGGGATCGGATTGACCGCACGCCCGTCGATCCGCACTTCGTAATGCAAGTGGCTGCCGGTCGAACGACCGGTCGAGCCCATGTGGCCGATCATCTGGCCGCGCGCCACATGCTGGCCCGGCCGCACCAGGACCCGCGACAGGTGGCCGTAACGGGTTTCGATGCCGCGGCCATGATCGAGCTTGATGAGGTTGCCGTAGCCGCCGCTGTTGTAGCCGGCGTCGCTGACGATGCCGTCCGCCGTCGCGTAAATCGGCGTGCCGACCGGCGCGGCAAGGTCGATGCCCTGATGCCGGGCAGCGCCGCCGCGGAAGGGGTCGGAGCGTATGCCGTAGCCCGAGGTGAACTCGGCGGATTTGACCGGCTTGTCGGACGGGACGGCGATCGCGCCATCGGCAAGATTGTCGAGCTTCTTCCAGCTCGTGAACAGCGACTTGAAGGTGGGATCGGTCTGGCTGGCGGAGTCGAACGGGCCGCCCCTGGCGGCATTGGGCGACAGCGCTTCGGTATAGCCAAGCTTGGCGATGATTTCGGGATCGATCTGCTGGCCGGCGATCATCGCGGCCAGGATTTTCTGGCGCTCTTCAATCTGCTGGACGCGCGCTTCGGTCGCGGCGGCGAGGCGGGCGATGTCCGAAGAAACGGCCGCCGAAGCGGCCGGTTGGGGATTTGGTACGAGGAACAGGCGAATTGCCGAATAAGCGGACCACGTCAGCAGCAGCACCATGACGATAAACATCGCCATTTGTACCGGCGCCGAAAGGCGCAGGCGGCGAAGATGGCTGCCATCGTGGACAAACAGGTCCCGCGTTTGGAAAAGCCTGGTTGTCGCGATTGCCTGGTTCATGGCTCCGAAAAACTCCTCATGTCACCGAGCCCAGCACGTCCGGCCCAGTGCATTCATCCCAAAGTTAAGGAGCTCCCCAGCCCCGCTTTACCGACAGTCGATTGCCCTCGTCCGTCGAGCCGGAACAGTGACCCCCATTGGTTAATCAATTCAACCTTTGGTTCCGCTGGGCAGGGTGAAGTGTCTGCGCCTTACGACGAACCGTTTTTTGACCTTGCGTTAGGTTAAGTATTTAACCCGAAGTTAGCGACGAACCGTTGCGAACCGTTCTCAACCGAATCTTTCGGACAGTTGCTCATCCGTACCTTTCACTTGGCGAACATTGCCGCTAGAGCCTGCGGCGGGCCACGCCGTCCCAACGCGGCGCGTGCTCTCTGCAAGGAGAGTTGATAGTGACGAAGACCCCGCCGGCGGCGCGACCATTGCGCCCGTATTTCTCTTCCGGTCCCTGCGCCAAGCCGCCGGGCTGGGCCCCAACCAGGATCGACACGCGCATTCTCGGCCGGTCGCACCGCAGCGGCCTGGGCAAAGAGCGACTGAAGCGGTGCATCGACCTGATGCGCGAGATGCTCGAGCTCCCCGCCACCCACCGTATCGGCATCGTTCCCGGCTCCGACACCGGCGCCTTCGAAATGGCGATGTGGACCATGCTTGGGCTCCGGCCCGTGACCTGCCTTGCCTGGGAAAGCTTCGGCGAGGGCTGGGTGACCGATGCGGTCAAGCAGCTCAAGCTCGATCCGACCGTCATTCGCGCCGATTATGGCGAACTTCCTGATCTGGGCCAGGTCGACTGGTCGAACGACGTCCTGTTCACCTGGAACGGCACGACGTCGGGCGTGCGCGTGCCCGACGGTGACTGGATCGCAAAGGATCGCGAAGGCCTCTCCTTCGCCGACGCGACCAGCGCGGTGTTCGCTTGCGACATTCCCTGGGACAGGATCGATGTCGCGACCTTCAGCTGGCAGAAGGCGCTGGGCGGCGAGGGCGGGCATGGCGTGCTGATCCTCGGCCCCCGCGCGGTCGAGCGGCTGGAAAGCTTCACACCCAGCCGGCCGCTGCCGAAGGTCTTCAGGCTGACCAAGGGGGGTAAGCTGATCGAGGGAATCTTTACCGGCGAGACGATCAACACCCCGTCGATGCTGGCGGTCGAGGATGCGATCTTCGCGCTCGAATGGGCAAATTCGGTCGGCGGCTTGCGCGGAATGATCGCCAGGACTGAGGCCAATGCCGCCGCGCTCGACCGGATCGTCAGCGGACGCAACTGGCTGAACCATCTGGCACGGGATCCGGCCAGCCGGTCCAGGACGAGCGTTTGCCTGACCGTCGACGGCGCCGACAATGACTTTATTAAGCGCTTCGCCAGGCTGCTGGAAGCCGAAGGCGCGGCCTATGACATCGCCGGTTACCGCGACGCGCCGCCGGGCCTCCGCATCTGGTGCGGCGCGACCGTCGACACATCCGACATCGAGGCCCTCGGGCCGTGGCTCGACTGGGCCTGGGAGCAAATGCAATGACTGTACGCGTACTGATTTCTGACAAGATGGATCCCAAGGCGGGGGCGATTTTCCGCGATCGCGGCATTGAGGTTGACGAAAAGCCCGGCCTGGCGCCCGACGAATTGAAGTCAATCATCGGCCAATATGACGGCCTCGCCATCCGCTCGACCACCAAGGTGACCAAGGCGCTGCTCGAGGCCGCGACCAACTTGAAGGTCGTTGGCCGCGCCGGGATCGGCGTCGACAATGTCGACATCCCCGCCGCCACCGCGCGCGGCGTGGTGGTGATGAACACGCCGTTCGGCAATTCGATCACCACCGCCGAACATGCCATCGCGCTGATGTTCGCGCTGGCCCGCCAGCTGCCCGAGGCCGACGCCTCGACCCAGGCTGGAAAGTGGGAAAAGAACCGCTTCATGGGCGTCGAGGTGACCGGCAAGACCTTGGGCCTGATCGGATGCGGCAACATCGGCTCGATCGTCGCCACACGGGCGCTGGGCCTGAAGATGAAGGTCGCCGCCTTCGATCCCTTCCTGACGCCCGAGCGGGCGGTCGAGCTCGGGGTCGACAAGGTCGAACTGGATGACCTGCTCAGGCGCGCAGACTTCATCACCCTGCACACGCCGCTGACCGACCAGACTCGCAACATTTTGTCAGCCGAAAATATTGCGAAGGCGAAAAAAGGCGTCCGGATCATCAACTGCGCGCGCGGCGGGCTGATCGACGAGCAGGCATTGAAGGAGGCGCTCGATGCCGGCCATGTCGCGGGTGCGGCGCTGGACGTGTTCGAGGCCGAGCCGGCCACTGCCTCGCCTCTGTTCGGCACGCCCGGCTTCATCTCGACGCCTCACCTCGGCGCCTCGACCAGCGAAGCGCAGGTCAATGTCGCGATCCAGGTCGCCGAGCAGATGAGCGACTATCTGCTGCTCGGCGGGGTGACCAATGCGGTCAACATGCCGTCGCTGACCGCGGAGGAGGCGCCGCGGCTGAAGCCCTACATGGCGCTGGCCGAGAAGCTGGGGAAGCTGGCCGGCCAGATCCTGGGCGAGGACGTCCGCTCGGTCTCGGTCGAGGTCGAGGGTGCGGCCGCGCAGCTGAACCAAAAGCCGATCACCGGCGCAGTACTGGCCGGGCTGATGGGTACCTATTCGCAGACGGTGAACATGGTCAACGCGCCCTATCTGGCAAAGGAGCGCGGGCTCGACGTGCGCGAGGTACGTCACGACCGCGAGGGAGACTACCATACGCTGGTCGCGGTCGAGGTCGGAACGTCGAACGGCGTTCGGCGGGTCGCCGGCACCCTGTTCGGCAACAAGGCGCCGCGGCTGGTCGAACTGTTCGGGGTCGAGGTCGAGGCCGAGCTCCAGGAAACGATGATCTATATCGTCAACACCGACACGCCGGGATTCATCGGCCGGCTGGGGACGGCGCTGGGCGAGGCAGGCATCAACATCGCCACCTTCAACCTCGGCCGCCGCGAGGCGCTGGGCGAGGCGGTCGCACTGGTCGCGATCGACGGCGACGTGGCTCCTGAAGTGGTGGCGACGCTGTCGAAGCTGGAGGGCGTACGCGAAGTCGTGCCACTGCGCTTCTAATGCGATTTGCTAGCCATTTGCGCTTCCAGTTCAGCCCTTGACGACGATCGGCTCACCACAAATCGGGACGCCATCAAGCACGCAGCAGTAAATGCAGGAATCGAAGATGCAGATGATGATGCATCCTCCGCCGATATCGATGTCAATGAACCGTCGCCTTGCACTTGCGATGAAATTGCTGACTGGCATGGGATTGAACGAGCCTCCCATCGACGGCTTTATCGCGGCGATTGCCTTGGTGACCACAGCCTCGAGTGACTTCGATGGGCGCTTGGACCCCTTGCATTTGCTGAATTCGAGCTTTCGAACAATGCCGCCTTCGGCAATGCCGTAAACTTTTGTCGAGCAGCAGCTCCCGACGAACTCCCCTGCCTCAATCTTCGCTCGCCTTTTCGAAAGCCGGCTGACATCGATATGGTCGAGGTTGGTGCTCGGCTCGAATGCGACCGGCTCGACGGTAAATTCAAGGTCAGCCTTCAGGGTGATCGACTGCTTGCCACCGCCGCTCTTTCCTTTTGCATTAGGCTTGGTCATGCGGACCTCCAGCGTCGATGCGTCGACTCTAGGTCGACTCGCATCGTGCGATCCGGCACGCGACAGAATTTAGGTCGTTTCCTGACCAGGATCAAACGAGCGGCTGAAGCTACCGGACCGCTGCGAGGAACTGTTCCACCTGCTCCGTCGCGAAGTCGCCGGCCGCCCCGAGCCCCTTGTTAAGCGAACCATGACTTTCGTCTGGCACCGCGACGACAGTTGCGCTGGCGCCGGCGCGGGTGAGGGCATCGGCGAGGCCCTTCGACTGCGCCTGGCTGTCGGCGCGCCGCTCGATCGGCAGGATCAGCCAGCGCCCGACATTGGGCGCGGCGGCGTGGCGGGTCGGGGAGAGCGCCGCCTGCCGCTTCGGATCGGTGCCGAATGCCGCGTCGTACATCGGCTTGACCGGATTGCGCGGGGCATTGGCCTGCGGCGCCACATCATAACCCGCCCCGTCCAGCAGCACGACGCCCTTGACCGCGCTCATCGGCACGCCGGCGGCCTTGAGATACTGTGGGTCGGTGCCGACCAGCGCGGCGAGGTGTGCGCCGGCGCTGTGGCCCATCAGCACGATCCGGTCGGCGTCGAGCCCTTCTCTCGCCGCATTGGCGCGGAGCCAGGCAATGGCGCTGGCGACGTCGGCGGCTTGGTTCTCGACCGTTGCCTGCGGCACCAGCCGGTAGTTGGTACTGGCGAAGGCCCAGCTCTTCGAATTTGCCCACTTCGCCTTGTCGCTCGCGGCATGGGCCTTGTCGCCGATCGACCAGCCACCGCCATGTACGAACAGCAGGACCGGCGCGCGAGACACATCGGTCGGCTTGACCAGGTCGAGCCGCTGCTTCGGATCGGGTCCAAAAGCATGTTCGGCCGTGCCCGGCGCCGGCGGCGAATTGGCCGCGGCTCGCTCGCCGATCGCCTTGCGGCATGGATCGCTGAGCTTGGGCAAGGCGGTCCGGATGCATTGCCGGAACCCACCCTCCGCGCCGCGGCATAGCTGCATGATTTCCTGGCGACATTCGGCGGGAAGCCGCTCGCGCTGCGCCAGCGCGATTCCACCCAAGGCCGTGGTTGCGATCACGCCCACCAACACCCACCGCATTTTGCTCTCCCAAGCTGGACGGTTCGCGCATCAATCAATAGGAGGCGCGCTGAACCGGGGCTGACCCGATCTGGTTAAGGAATTTTCGCGTGGGCAACGTCACCGTCATCGGCGCGCAATGGGGCGACGAGGGCAAGGGGAAAATCGTCGACTGGCTGGCCAGCCGGGCCGACATGGTGGTGCGCTTCCAGGGCGGCCACAACGCCGGCCATACGCTGGTCGTCGGCGAACAGGTCTACAAGCTGTCCCTGCTCCCGTCCGGCATTGTCCGCGGCACGCCGTCGGTGATCGGCAATGGCGTGGTGCTCGATCCCTGGGCCTTGAAGGCCGAGATCGAGAAGATCGCTGCGCAGGGCCTCAGCATCACCCCGCAAGTGCTGATGATCGCGGAAACCTGCCCGCTGATCCTGCCGATCCACCGCGACCTCGATGCCCTGCGCGAGGACGCCTCGGGCGCGGGCAAGATCGGGACCACGCGGCGCGGCATCGGTCCGGCCTATGAAGACAAGGTCGGTCGGCGTGCCATCCGCGTGTGCGACCTTGCGCACCTGGGCGAGCTCGACCCGCTGCTCGACCGTCTTTGTGCCCACCATGACCATCTTCGTGCCGGCTTCGGTCAGGGTCCGGTCGATCGCGATCGGCTGAAGAACGATCTCGCCGAGATCGCCGATTTCGTCCTGCCCTTCGCCCGCCCGGTTTGGCGCGACCTGGACGAGGCCCGCCGCCGCGGCCGCCGCATCCTGTTCGAGGGCGCGCAGGGCGTGCTGCTCGACGTCGACCATGGCACCTACCCGTTCGTCACCTCGTCCAACACGGTGGCGGGGACGACCGGATCGGGCAGCGGCATGGGCCCGGGCGCGGCCGGCTTCGTGCTGGGCATCGTCAAGGCCTATACGACGCGGGTCGGCTCCGGCCCCTTCCCCACCGAGCTCGACGACGAGATCGGCCAGCGCCTCGGGACCCGCGGCCATGAGTTCGGCACGGTAACCGGCCGCCAGCGGCGCTGCGGCTGGTTCGATGCGGTGCTGGTGCGACAGTCGGCCGCGGTCAGTGGCGTTACCGGCATTGCGCTGACCAAGATCGACGTGCTCGACGGGATGGAAACGGTGAAAATCTGCACCGGCTATCGGATCGGCGAGAAAACCTATGATTATCTGCCCCCGCACGCCGCCGACCAGGCGCGGGCCGAGCCCATCTATGAGGAAATGAAGGGCTGGCAGGGAACCACGGCGGGTGCGCGCAGCTGGGCGGACCTGCCGGCGCAGGCGATCAAATATGTTCGCCGCATCGAGGAACTGATTCGCTGCCCGGTGACTTTGCTCTCAACTAGTCCGGACCGCGACGATACCATTCTCGTCAGCGACCCGTTCGCAACAATATAGGACCGGGATGATGACTTCGCGCGAAACCACGCCCTTTCTGCCTCGCGCGACCAATGAACGAACTGCCCGCAAATTCTGGGACGCGGCCGCCGTGGTCAGCTTTGGCGCGCTGCAATGGCCATGGCTGCTGAAAGGCCTCCACGGTGGGACCCAAGCCGAAAAGCGCAGGTTGCTGCAACGCCTGGACCTGCCCGCCGATGCTCTCCCAAACCTGGGCTCGTGGAAGGCCGACACCGGCCTCCTTCATCTGATTGTCGACAAGATCGAACGGGAACGGCCGCGCCGCGTCGTCGAGTTCGGGATCGGCGCAACGTCGTTGGTCATCGCAGCAGCGTTGCGCAAGATCGGCGCGCCGCCGCACCTCGGTTTCGATCAGCATGGTGATTTCGTGCGCCTGACCCGCGAATGGCTGGCCGAACATGGATTGGAAGCCGACTTTCGTACCGCTCCCCTGGCGCCTGCGCCGAGTGGCTGGCCCGGCCAATGGTACGATACCGGACCGTTGGAGCCGGAGATCGATCTGATGATCATCGACGGACCGCCCTGGACTGTCCATCCTTTCACCCGTGGTGCTGCCGAATGCCTGTTCAGTCTGCTTTCGCCGGGTGGGATCGTGCTGCTCGATGACGCCGCCCGCCTTGGCGAGCGCATGGTCGGCAGACAGTGGCGCAAGCTCCATCCGGAAATTGAATTCGAACTGTGGAACGGCGGGGCAAAGGGTACCTTGATCGGCCGCAAGCCCCGTTCGCCCGATCCCGCCGGCTGAACTCCTCCCCTGGATGACGAAAGCCTGTTACTTCACGTCGAACCGGTCGCGAGTTTCAGGATCGACCTCCGCCACTTCAACCCTGCTGACCACCGCCGACGGCGGGCCCTCGCGCAGCCGCTCGATCAGTTCGGCGACCGCGCCCTCCTCGCCTGCCAGATGCGCCTCGACGCTGCCGTCGGCCGCATTTCGTACCCAGCCGCTGACGCCAAGCTCGTTCGCCTGCTGCTGCGTCCAGGCGCGAAACCATACCCCCTGAACGCGGCCGGTCACGCGGACTCGGCGGCCCACGTGCATGGTCAGACCACCGATATGTCCGGCGCGTCCTCGGCCTTCATGCCGACGACGTTGTAGCCCGCGTCGACATGGTGGATTTCGCCGGTGACGCCCGCCGCGAGGTCGCTCAGCAAGTAGAGCCCGGCCCCGCCGACATCCTCGATCGTGACATTGCGGCGCAGCGGCGAATTATATTCGTTCCACTTCATGATGTAGCGGAAGTCGCCGATGCCGCTGGCCGCCAGCGTCTTGATCGGCCCGGCGCTGATCGCATTGACCCGAATGCCCTCGGGGCCGAGGTCGGCGGCCAGATATTTGACGCTGGTTTCCAGCGCCGCCTTGGCCACGCCCATGACGTTGTAATGGGGGATGACCTTCTCCGCCCCATAATAGCTCAAGGTCAGCAGCGAGCCGCCCGGCTTCATCATCGCCTTGGCCCGCTGTGCCACCGCGACGAAGCTGTAGACCGAGATGTTCATCGTCATCAGGAAATTGTCGAGGCTGGTGTCGACGAACAGGCCGCGCAGCTCGTTCTTGTCGGAAAAGCCGATCGCATGGACCAGGAAGTCGAGGCCGTCCCAACGCTTCTTAAGATCGTCGAATGCCCGGTCGAGCGCGTCCATGTCGCTGACGTCGCAATCGATCAGCAGGTCGCTGCCCAGCTGCTCGGCCAGCGGACGCACGCGCTTTTCCAGCGCTTCGCCCTGGTAGCTGAAGGCCAGCTCGGCGCCCTGGTCGCCAAGCGCCTTGGCGATCCCCCAGGCCAGTGACCGGTCGTTCGCCAAGCCCATGATCAGCCCGCGCTTGCCCGCCATCAAACCGCCCATCAGCCATTCCCTTTCGCCTGCGCGCCTTCCTCTTGCGCCCATAATTCCTCGGGGGCCGGTTCCTCGACCGGCAGCTCGTCTTCGAAGGGCCCCTCGTAATGCTCGCCCCTTAGCGCCTTTCCGCCCGGCTCGACTAGGGCGGCATTGAGTTCCGCCCCGGCGACGACACCAAAGCCGGCGACGAAGAAGAAGATCAGCACGACCATGACGCCGGCAAGGCTGCCGTAGGTCAGCACGTAGCCGCCGAACAGGCTGATCACCCAGGGCAGCACCTCGACCGTCGCAAGCCACCAGAGGGTTGCAATCAGGGCGCCTGGCCATTTGCGACACTCGATCGTCCGGTATCGCGCCGGCGTCAGCGCCAGGAAGATGATGTAGAAGGTCGCGAACAGGGTCAGTGCCGGCACGATCCGGTAAATCCCGATGGCGTTGGCCAGCCCCTCGGAAAAGGGCAGTTCCGCTACCACGAACTGGTGAACCGACGAGAGTAGCACCGTCACGACGAAGGCGCCGAACAGCACGACCACCGATCCCAGGATCAATGCCATCGCCGCCAGCCGATACTGCCAGAAACTGGCCGAATATCTGACGCCATAGGCGCGGCGCAAGATGTCGCGGATCGTTTCGATGAAGCTCGCCGCGGTCCAAAGGCCCACCGCCGCGCCGAACCACAGCAGGGCTCCGGAGCGGCCCTGGAGCACTTCGTCGACCGGCCCTTCGAGCACGCCCCGGACGGTGGGCGGCAGCCGTCCCAGGATTGTCGCCACGGCAAGCGCGGTGTCTTCCGTCAAGCCGAACAGGCGGGCGACCGCGGCCGCCAGGATCAGGAAGGGGAAAATCGCCAGCAGGGAGAGATAGGCGAGGTTGCCGGCATGGATGAAGCCGTCGTCATAGAGGCCGATGCCGACCCGCTTGGCCACGACCAGCGGCCGGATTTCCCGTTTCGCCCGCTCGATCGCTGCCTTGCCGAAGCGCGCGCGCAGCCGCGCCATGCGCTTGCGTCGTGCTTCGGGCGATTGCGGATGATATTCCTTCATTCGGCCGCCTTCTGGTTTGGAGCGCTAAACCCCAAGCGAAGCCCTTGGGTTTCCGCCGCCGTTCCACTTTTCGGCGAATTCATGCAGCGCTTCGTCCTCGGCCGGCACGTCCACCGCCAGCTGGACCATCAAGTCGCCCCGATGGCCATCCTTGCCGGTGAAGCCGCGGCCCTTGATGCGCAGCACCTTGCCGGACGTCGAGCCCTTGGGAACCGTCAGCATGACGGGCCCTTCCGGCGTCGGGACCTTGACCTTGGCGCCGAGCACCGCCTCCTTGAGCGTGATCGGCAAGGCCAGGCGGATATTCCTGCCGTCGCGCGCAAAGAAGGGATGTGGCGAGATTTCGATGGTGACGATCGCATCGCCGCGCCCGCCCGGCCCTTCCTGTCCCTGTCCGGAAAGCCGGATCTTGGTGCCGTCCTCGACGCCCTTCGGCAATTTGAGGTCGATCGTCCGCCCACCCGACAGCGTGACCCGCTGCTCCTTCAGCGTGGCGGCGTCGGTGAAGCCTACCTTGAGGCGATAGGCGACGTCCGCGCCTTTCTGCGGAGACCGGGCCCGCCCGAATCCGCCGAACGGCCCGCCGCTGCCCGCGCCCCGCCGGCCCTGGGTCGCCGCCCCGAACAGGCCTTCGAACAGGTCGGAAAGGTCGCTCGCGTCGGCTGAAAAGCCGCCAGGATAGCCCTCGAACCCGCCGCCGCCGCCATGCCGGGCGCCCGAACCGCTGCCGAACCCGGCGCCGAAGGGCATCCTCGGGTTGCCGTCCTCGTCGATCTCGCCGCGGTCATACTGGGCCCTCTTGTCCTTGTCGGACAACAGGTCATAGGCCCTGGTCACCTGTGCGAAGCGCTCGGCTGCCTTGGGATTGTCCTTGTTGCGGTCGGGGTGCAGCTGCTTGGCAAGGCTGCGATAGGCCTTCTTGATTTCGGCCTCGCTTGCCCCGCGCTTGATGCCCAGCTGCTGGTAAAGGTCCATTCTCTCCCCTTTGTCGCCACCCGTTTCGATGCAGCGCCGCGATCCGTCAAGCGCCGCCAAGCCTCGACAGCGGGATTTCTACCGGGCAAATGCGCCTGATGAGCGACGATCCCTTCGTACTGTTCGATGCCTGGATGGACGAAGCCCGCGCCCTGGAGCCGAACGATCCCGATGCGATGGCGATCGCCACGGCCGATGCGCAGGGACGCCCATCGGTCCGCATCGTCCTGCTGCGCCGATACGGCCCTGACGGTTTTGGCTTTTTCACGCACCTCGATAGCCGAAAGGGGCAGGAGATCGCGGCCAACCCGTTCGGCGCAATGGCGATTCACTGGAAATCATTGCGCCGCCAGGTGCGCGCCGAGGGGCCCATGGAAGTCATCGACGAGATCGAAGCCGATGCCTATTTCGCGGGACGGAGCCGTGAATCCCGGTTGGGCTCCTGGGCTTCCGATCAATCCCGGCCGCTCGACAGTCGCGAAACGTTCGAGCGCCGCTATGCCGATGTCCAACGCCGCTTCAAGGACGGTGACGTGCCCCGGCCGCCGCGCTGGTCCGGTTTTCGGCTGATCCCCGAGCGGATCGAATTCTGGAGCGACCGGCCGCATCGCCTGCACGAACGGCGCCTGTTCACGCGGACTGGAGCAGGCTGGCAGGAAGGGCTGCTCTATCCATGAGCGGCGCGCACCATCATCACCGCCATGGTCATGGCAACCACCATCATGGTCACGGCCATCACGGCAGCGCCCGCGCATCGCTGACCAGCCGTGCCGCGCTTGCCAGCGTCGCGATGGCCCTGTTCCTCGTCGGACTGAAGGGCTGGGCGAGCTGGGGCACGGGATCGGTGGCAATGCTGGGCAGCCTTGCCGATACGGCGCTGGATTTCGTCGCCAGCATGATCACCTTCCTCGGCGTGCGTTGGGCAGCGATGCCGGCCGACGAGGAGCATCGCTATGGCCACGGCAAGGCCGAGGCGCTGGCCGCCCTTACCCAGGTCATCCTGATCACCGTCTCCGCCCTGGGTATCGCCTGGCGAGCCTTCGACCGGCTGCGCAGCGGTCAGCCCACGCAGGGCCTGGAGCTGGGGGTCGGTGTGTCGATCGTCGCCATGATCGCGACCTTCGCCCTGCTCGCTTATCAGCGCCACGTCATCCGCAAGACCGGTTCGGTCGCGATCATGACCGACCATGTGCATTACCAGACCGATGTGCTGCTGAACCTGTCGGTGATTGCGGCGCTTGTGCTCGACCAGCTGCTCGGCTGGCGGCTGGCCGATCCGCTGTTCGGCTTCGCCATCGCCGCCTGGCTGATGTACGGCGCCTGGGGAGCGGCCAGCCATTCGGTCGACCAGCTGATGGACCGCGAGTGGCCGGAGGAAGAACGCGAGGCATTCCTTGCCGCCGCAGGCGACTATCCCGAGCTGGCCGGGCTGCACGACCTTCGCACCCGGACCTCGGGCGCGCACCGTTTCGTCCAGTTCCACGTCTGGGTGCCCGGAGACTGGACCGTTGCACAGGCGCATGAACGCATGGACGCGGTAGAGGAGAAGCTGCAGCACCGCTTCCCCGGCACGGAGATCATCATCCACCTCGATCCCGAGGGACATGTCGACCGCGACGGCATCTTGCCCAAGCACATCAGGGAGTCTGCCCGATGACGCCGCTGCCCTTCTTCCAGGTCGATGCCTTTGCCCAGGCGCCCTTCACCGGCAATCCGGCCGCGGTCATGCCGCTCGACCATTGGCTGCCCGATGAAGTGATGCAGTCGATCGCGGCGGAAAATAACCTCAGCGAAACCGCCTTTACGGTGCCTGCAACCAGCGAGGATGCGGATTACGACCTGCGCTGGTTCACGCCGACCACCGAAGTGCCGCTTTGCGGCCATGCCACCTTCGCCGCGGCGCACATCCTGATCAAGGGGCCCGAAGTCCGATTTTCCACCCAATCGGGCGTCCTGACCGTCACGCGCGATGGCGACATGCTGCAGATGAGCCTGCCCGCATTCACGCTGGAAGCCGGACAGGTTCCGGGCCTGCTCGAAGCTCTCCGGCTCGATCAGGGCGAAATCCACATCGCCAGGGGCGCCGAGCCGGCGGTCATCATCCTGTTGCGTGACGAGCAGGCGGTGCGTGCGGTCAACCCCGATTTCAAGGCGCTGAAGGCGCTCAACCTGTTCCTTGCCATCGTCACCGCGCCGGGTGACGATCAGGCCGTCGCCAGCCGGGTATTCTGTCCCTCGGTGGGGATCGACGAGGATCCGGTGACCGGGGCGGCCCATGCCGCGCTGGTGCCCTTCTGGGCCGAGCGGCTCGGCCGCCACCGCTTCACTGCGCTCCAGGCAAGCAAGCGGACGGGGCTATTGGAGTGCGAACTAAGGGGTGACCGCGTGATCCTCGGCGGTCATGCCGTGACGGTGATCGAGGGCCATTTCCAGATCTAAGCCCATGTGCGCTTTCGCCCCATTGCGGTCATTATCGATGCGCCGAGGAGGGGCTAAGGCGACAGCGGTGCAGCTAGCATCCCGGCAGCGGACGAGCGGCTAGAGAGCGCACAGCAGCCGAATATGTTCGACCCACGGGCACCAGCAGCCCGTTCCTCAATTTGAGGTGAGTACGGTGATCCGACCTCATGATCTCGCAGATTGCATCTTGGGCCACCCACCAGCTCCTGTGCACCTGGAGACCCAAGTCCGGCTCAATCGTTGCAACGGCATCTGATAGGCGCATCAAGACGAGATCCGACCCGAGGGTCGTGTGGACCCGCAGATAATGGTCCTCTGCCTGGAGTGCGACAATCTCTCCGCCCAACCGGTTCGGCAGCCGCGAAAGGAGGGCGCGCGGAAACGGGCGCGGCTTATCCTTATTTGGCGCCGGGGGTGGTTGGGGCGACAGACTCGATTTGCGCAGTAGCGTGAAAACGATTGCGAGCTGGACCACGGCGACAGCGCCGAACAAGGCCGGAAGCTGCAGCGGCTGGTACAGGTGCCCGGGCCGGACGAGCGAGATCGCCCAGGCTGCGACAAAGGTCAACGGCAATGCGGAGGCAATTGCCACCGCAACCAGGCGCAGTTCGGGACGGGAGAAGGATGTTTCGGGAACAAGCTTCTCCGCCGCGAGCGCCGCGGCGTAACCCGCGAACACCATGCCAATCCAGAATGCATAGCGAACCGGCGGACTGAGCGGTGGATATGACCCGAACGGCCCCGCGAATCCGAGCAGCACGCCTATGCCGAGAATGAGCGCGGCTCGCCTCGCAAAGGGCCACGCTGGTCGTTGGCGCATCGTGAACGGCATCTGCCCGGCATCTCCGAAGTGCCAAGAGCTATTGGCGAAATTCCGGGTTGTCGAGGTGAGGGCCGGCCGACATGCGGCAGGCACCGCAAGAACCAAGGGAAATGAATCCATGAAATGCCTATCTGCCGCTCTAATCCCATTCGCAGGAATCGCCGTATCTGCGCCACTGCAAGCACAGCCCGTCGCTCCTTCACTCACGGCGTGTGAGGCCGCGCCTTATGTTCCCGCAGGGGAAGCGCCAGACCTGCAAGGCCAATGGGATTTCCTGATGCAAGTCGGCGCAGAAGCTTCACCAGGTGTAATGGCTCTCGGCCATATGGATGGAGCCTACGCCGGTGCGCTCACGCCTTATCGAACAAACACGCTCGTCGTTCGTCGACTGACGCTCGACGGCGGGGTCGTGAATATGTCGGTCGCCTCCCGGGAGGGTGAGGTGCGGTTCGAAGGCCGTCTTACTGGAAGGCCGGACACCATGTGCGGGAGAGTTTTGTACCACGGCGGGCAAGTGCTGCCGATGGTGGCTGTGCGTCGGCCCACAAATTACGTGCGGCGATAGACAGTCGCGTAAGTTGCGACTGCCGCGGCGCCTTAGGTGGAGCCATGCTTCCGAAGCCGCTTGCTTCCGGGCAG
>DASTOV010000086.1:0-2566 GCA_035720125.1 Sphingomicrobium sp.
CGGTTAGGATTGGAGGAGATAAAGGTCGAAGTTCCCGGTGCCTTTACTCAATTGCCGGTCGATGCGAGACTTGGCCGACCGACTGATGGGCAAGAACATCGAGCTCCGCTTCCAGTTCATCCTGCGCCGCCAGTCGGCGCCTGGTCGCGACTGACTGACGTGTGAGCGACCACGCCGCCGATCCGGAAGTCGCCTTCAAGGGCATCTCCCGCGGCTCGCTTGCGATCGCGGCCTTTTCGACCATCGTCGAATGGTACGACTTCACCCTCTACCTCTATTTCGCCACGGTCCTGGCGCGCGTATTCTTCGGTCCGGGCGAAACATCGCTGCTGGTGACCTTGGGTGGATTTGCGGTCGCCTATCTGATGCGCCCGATCGGCGCGGTCTATTTCGGCCATATTGGCGACCGGATCGGCCGCCGGCACATGCTGCTCCTGTCGGTCGCCGTCATGACGGCAGCGATGCTGGCGACGGCGGCGTTGCCAACCCATGCGCAGATCGGGGCTGCGGCAGGCTGGCTGCTGTTCCTGTTGCGCTGCGTGATGGGCTTCTCGGTCGGCGGCGAATATACCGGTGTCGTTGCCTACCTCCTGGAAGGCGCGCCAGTTCACCGGCGCGGCCTCATCGCCTCCCTGGCTTCGGCGGCGAGCGAGGTCGGGGCGCTACTCGCCGTCGGCGTATCCGCCCTGACGGTTGCCCTTTTGGACGAGGCCAGTCTGCAAAGCTGGGGCTGGCGCATTCCCTTCCTGTTTGGCGCGGCGCTGGCCGCGACCGTCTGGATTGCCCGCTCCACCATGGAGGAATCGCCGGAATTCCATCGCCAGAAGGCAGCCGGGACGGTCCCGGATAGCCCGCTGCGCCACAGCATCGGTAACCATCGCGGCGCGATCGGCCGGGCATTCGCCATCTCGGCGCTTGGATCGATCACCTACTATGTCGGCATCACCTATGTTCCGGCCTTCCTGACGTCTGCCGGGTCGATCAATGAACAGGCCGCGCTGTGGCTGTCCACGGCGGCGGCGGTGATCGTCATCCTCGTGACACCTTTTGTCGGGCTTTGGTCGGACCGCGTCGGCAGGAGACCGGTGCTGGTGGCGCTTTGTCTGGGGAACCTGGTTCTGCCAATTTCAATGTTCGAGCTGATGGCCAGCGGGTCGCAGCCGAATGCGCTGACCGGGGCCCTCGTTCTCGCGGCGCTGGCGGGCGGCGTCAGCGCGGTCGGCGCGGTGGCGACCGCCGAGCAATTCCCCGGCGAAGGGCGCGTAACGGGCCTGGCCCTGAGTGCGACAGTCGCCACCGCCATTTTCGGTGGGCTCACGCCCTTTGTCGCCCAGTTGCTGATCGAGCGCACCGGCGTGGCGGTCGCGCCAGGCATCATGATCGCGCTGGTCGGCCTTGGCGTCTTGCCGCTGTTCCTGGCGATGAAGGAGACGCGACCGACGCCTGGCCGGTTGCCAGGCGGCTAGCGCGCCTGTGCCTCGGCGTTGAAAAATTCGTCCGGCGGCCGCACTCGTTTACATCGCATTTACTCCATTGCGCTATCGGGGGTCTGCTTGGGGGACCAATGGTAAAAAGCGTAAGAAATGGCCGTGACAGCAGCTATCAGATGGCCAGCAGCCACCTGATCACGACCTGTGCCACGCTCGCGGCCTTGATCCTGTTCGTCATGGTCGGCGCGAAGGTGCTGCCGAGCGCAATCGGCCTGACCGGGGCGAGCGAGCCGGCGCTCGGCGTGGCCTTTTTGCTCAATATCGCGATCATTCTCTTCGGATGGCGCCGCGCCAACGACCTCAATTTGACGCTGGCGGCCTTGAAGGCAGCCGAGCGGGAGGCGCTCGACAATGCCTACACCGATCACACCACGGGCCTGGGCAATCGCCGGGCAATGCTGCGCGAACTGGAACGGACGGGTCGTGACGGGACCGAGGCAGCTCTGATCATCCTTGACCTCGATCATTTCAAGAAGGTCAACGACCTTTACGGTCATGCAACCGGCGACCAGCTGCTCAAATTCACCGGGGACGCCATCGTCAAGGAGCTGCCTCGCGGATCCTTTGCCGCCCGGCTCGGCGGAGACGAATTTGCGGTGCTCATCCCGGGCGCTGCTTCGGCCGAGGAAACGACGCAGCGGATCGTTGGCCGGCTTGCCGCGCCGATCGGCCTCGATACCGTCAAGGCGCAGATTTCGGCCTCGGCGGGGCTCGCCCGTCTCGATCGCTCGCTTGACGCCGAAGAGATTCTCCGCCGCGCGGACGTGGCGATGTACAGCGTCAAGCGATCAGGTCGTAACGGCTATGCCTGGTTCGACGAGGAAATGTCGCGCCTGCTTCAAAACCGCGTTGCGCTGGAAGAGGATATCCGCGCGGCGATCGAGGCCGATGAATTCGTCCCCTTCTTTCAGCCGCTAATCAGCCTCGATACGGGGGAGTTGAACGGGTTCGAAGTGCTTGCACGCTGGCGCTCTCCGTCGCGCGGCATCGTCGAGCCGGCCGATTTCATCGAAATCGCCGAGCAGTCCGGCCAGATCGGGACGCTTTCCATGCGCGTCATGGAAAAGGCATTGATT
>DASTOV010000087.1:0-22427 GCA_035720125.1 Sphingomicrobium sp.
TAAGCATAAGCGGCAACTTCTGCGGACTTGCGAGGCGGAGACTGCGCGTGTAGGGGCGCAACCGCAAGCCTTGCCTGGCCATGCCGCTTTAGCTCAGCTGGTAGAGCACATCATTCGTAATGATGGGGTCGTGGGTTCGAGTCCCCCAAGCGGCACCATGCACATTGCCGGCCGATCCGCGGCCAGTCGGGCGTCGGCGCGATGTTTCCGATCCGGATCGATTCGCTGCTGCAGCCAATGTGCGGAGGTATCGGCGGCGTGGATCGACGATCGCGCCCGACGGACGGAATGCGGTGACAAGGAAAACGCGCGGCACCGAAGCCGGTACCGCGCGTCCCCGATCCAATCGAAACTAGCGCGAAGCTGCGCGGATCGTGATGGCGCCCGCGGCGATCGACGACTGGCCGCTGAGCGCAAGCTGGTCGGCCTGGTCGATCGCACGATCGATCTGCGGCCGGGCGTCGGCCCATGCCGACGAGGCACAGCTGCGATAATCGCCCACGATGTCGGCAGAACCAAAATCGCAGACATTGCGAACAGCGCGTCCGACCCGGCCATAGAGCGTCTTGCGGTCGGCGGAGGCCGCAAGGTTTAGGTCGCCATAGGGCACACGCTCGATATTCGTTCTCGGCTCTGCATAGACCACGACCGGCCGATCCTGGGCCGCCTGCGCTGTGGCGGCTGAAACTAACAGAGATGCCGTCACCCCTGACAGGACGGCTGCGGTAAGGCGCGCAACACGGCTAAGCATCTCAAATCTCCCTTCATCTTCGGTCACGAAGAGGTGACCGAGTGATGCCTTTAAAATCGGAAGTTTGCACGGCAGCTTCGACCGGGTGTCGGTTCGATTTCGGCAAGAGCCGTTCATCGCGCCAAGGCGTCGGCTCGCATCGACCAATGGTCGAACGGAGTAATCTGGCGTTCATATTTCTGGCCGTCAGGCCGCTCCGGCGGCATATCGGGGCGATGAAGATTGCAGTCATCGGCGCCGGGGCAATCGGCGGCTGGGTCGCCGCGCGACTAGCCCTGGCCGGCAATAATGTGTCGGTCCTGGCGCGGGGCGAGACCCTCCGGGCCTTGCAGGAAGGGCTGACAATCAGGGAAGACGGGACTGCCCGTAAAGCCATCGTCCGGGCATCCTCCGACTCCGCGGGCCTCGGGCAGCAGGACCTGCTGGTCATCGCCGTCAAGGCGCCGGCGCTGGCCGATGTCGCCCGGCGCATCGATCCAATGTTGGGGCCACGCACGATTGTCCTGCCGATGCTGAATGGCGTGCCCTGGTGGTTCCTTGACGGCGAGCCCCTGCTGTCGGTCGACCCGGACGGCCGCATTGCGGCGGCGCTCCCGATGGAGCGGGTTGTGGGAAGCGTCGTCCACGCCGCCTGCCGGCGCATCGCACCGGGTTCGATCGAGGTCATTCATGCCGACAGGCTGGTCCTGGGCGAGCCGCACGGCGCGACAAGCCAGCGCGTCGAACGGCTGGCGGCGCTGTGCGGCGGCGCGGGCATTCATGCCGAGGCTAGCGACAATGTCCGCCGGGACATCTGGTACAAGCTGTGGGGAAACATGACGATGAACCCGGTATCGGCGCTGACCCTGGCGACCGCCGACCGGATACTGGCTGACGAGCTGCTAAGACCCTTCATCCTCGATTGCATGGCGGAGGCCGCGGCGATTGGCGGAGCCATCGGTTGCCCGATCGGCGAAAGCGGCGAGGAGCGCATGGCGGTGACGGCGAGGCTCGGCGCGTTCAAGACATCGATGCTGCAGGACGTCGAAGCAGGTCGGAAGATCGAACTGGAGGCGCTGATCGGCGCCCCGCGCGAAATCGCTCGCCGCGTCGGTATCCCGGCGCCCAATATCGACCTGCTTTATGCGCTTACCAGATTGATGGCCGAAAGCCGCGGCCTGCTGGAGGACCCAGGCCCTAGCGACGGTCCAGCATGATATAGCCGGCGGCTCTTGGCGAGCGGCCAGTGCGCGCCAGATAATGCGCCCTGCCGATCGCATTTGAGATTTGCGGCCGCGCGGACCCCCAGGCACCGTTACGGCAGACCCGATAATCATTGTCCATGATCGGGATATTGCCATTGTCAAAGCTGCAAACGCGGCGCACTGCCTGGCCAACGCGCTGGTTCAGCACGGCTTGATGTGCAGGGTAGATCAAGTTCAGGTCGCGATAGGAAACGATCTGCAGCTTGGTCCCGGGTCGCTGGCCATAGACGGTATACGGGCTGTCCTGGGCCACCGCGACCGAAGCCGTGCCGACGAATGACGCCGCCAACGCGAACGCAACAACCGCATTTGATCGCAGGGTCGGGCGGGGAAACATGGCGATACTCCCTCTTCCACGCATCAAACGGAGAGGGTCGACCGGATGTTCCTGCTATTTCGCTCCCGAAACTCTGCCCCGGCAGCTTCCAAACCCGATCGTTGCTGCGCCGTCCGCCTCGCAGCACGCCGACAGCGTCAGCTCGTCGCCGTCCTCAAGGAAGCTCCGCGTCTCGCCCGTCGGCAGCTCGATCGGCGCTTTCCCGCCCTTGCTGATCTCCAACAGCGAGCCCAGGCCGGATTCCTCCGCGGTCGACAAGGTACCGGTACCGATCAAGTCTCCGGGCTGGAGGTTGCAGCCGTTGGAGGCGTGGTGCGTGACGATCTGCGCCGCGGACCAGTACATGGCGGCGGCGGCCTCGCCCCTGCTGAGAATATGCGGTTCCATGCCGGCATCCCGCATTCTCGACGTCGACAGGGAGACTTGCAGGCGAATGCCCAGCGCGCCGCTGTGCTGGTCCCCTTCATCCCAAAGATAAGGAAGCGGCGCAGGATCACCACTGGGACGGGGTGGCATCGGCCGCCGAAACGGGGCGAGCGCTTCTGGCGTCACCACCCACGGCGATATGCTGGTCAGGAAATTCTTGGCCAGAAAAGGTCCCAGCGGCTGATATTCCCACGCCTGGAGATCTCGCGCCGACCAGTCGTTCAGCAGGCAATAGCCGGCGATATGGCGCGCCGCGTCGCCAATTGGGATCGGACTGCCCAGTTCATTGCCGCGGCCGACGAAGATGCCGAGTTCAAGCTCATAGTCGAGCCGACGGCTCGGCCCATAATCAGGTTCGTCGGCGTCGGGCGGCTTGCGCTGCCCCTTCGGACGGATCACGGGCTCGCCCGAGACCCGCACCGAGCTTGCCCGGCCATGATAGCCGATCGGAACATATTTATAGTTGGGCAGCAACGGGTTATCGGGGCGGAATTGCTTTCCGACATTGGTCGCGTGATGAATGCCGACATAGAAGTCGGTGTAGTCGGCGATCACGCAGGGCAAATGCATCGTTGCACGCTCCTGCCCGCGAAGGTGGGGTTCGACCGCCGAGCGATATGAGTCCCGCGACAGCAGTTCGGACAGGCGCATGCGTAGCGCGCGGCCATCTTCTGGCCCATGGGCAAACCAGGCGTTGAGATGCCCCAGGCTAAGTGCCAGTCGCCAATGATGGTCGAGCAGCTCAGCAGCTGCCAAAGACTTCAGGTCGAGGATCGAATCCCCGATCGCCACGCCGATCGATGGTTCGCCGCCACCGATTGAGAAGACGCCGAGCGGCAGGTTCTGGATCGGGAAATCTGCATGGCCGTTGGCGCTTCCCACCCAGCTCAGCAGTGCCGGATCATGCGTGTCGTCGATGAAGATCTTCATTTGGGAAGCTGCGCCTTCGGGAAATCAGCCCAGGCCTCGTCATAATCCGCCTGGGCGCGGTCCAGCGCAAATTGCGTCGGTTTGTAAGGCCAGCAGCTCTCGACCATGAAGGCCATGGTCCCTTCGATCTTGACCGGCTTCAGCTGGGCTTGCGTTGCCGCCTTCCAGCTGGCGACATCGGGTCCGTGACCACTCATCAGATTGTGGAGGCTAAGGCCGCCAGGGCGAAATCCTTCAGCCTTGGCGTCATACTCCCCGTGGATCAGGCCCATCGCCTCGCTCATCACGTTGCGGTGGAACCAGGGCGGCCGGAAGGTGTCCTCGCCCACCATCCAGCGCGGCGGGAAGATGACGAAATCCGCATTGGCCCGGCCGGGTGTCTCGCTGGGAGATGTCAGGACGGTAAAGATCGACGGGTCGGGATGGTCGAAGCTGACGGTACCGATCGTGTTGAAGCGGGCGAGCTCATAGCGGCACGGAGCAAGGTTTCCATGCCACGCGACGACATCAAGCGGGCTGTGGTCGAGTGTCGTCGACCACAGCGAGCCCTGGTATTTCTGGATGACTTCGCACGGTCGGTCGACATCCTCGAAAGCGGCAACCGGAGTTTCGAAGTCGCGTGCGCTGGCAAGCCCATTGGAACCGATCGGTCCAAGCTCGGGCAGTCGGAACATGGCACCTTGGTTTTCCGCGACATAGCCACGCGCCTCGGCGTCGACCTCGACCCGAAAACGGACACCGCGCGGGATGAGTGCAACCCAGCCTGCCGGCACTTCCATCCGCCCCATCTCGGTAAAGATGCGCAGCGTCCCCGCATGCGGAATGATCAGCAGTTCGCCGTCCGCGTCGACGAATAGGCGGTCGGTCATCGAACGGGTCGCGCGATAAAGATGGACCGCAACTCCCGTCAGCTCCGACGGGTCGCGGTTCGTGAGCATGGTGGTGAGGCCGTCGACGAAATCCGCACCGGCTGGCAAGTCGGACGGCGGATCCCAGCGCAGCCGATTGGGAGCGATTGGCCCATCTGCCGCGGCCTGCGTCAGCAATGGTGCACCGTCATAGGGCTTGAACGGGCGATGGTCGGCGGTTGGCCGCATCCGATAGAGCCAGCTGCGGTGGTTCTCGTGCCTCGGCGCAGTGAAGGCGCTGCCCGACAATTGCTCGGCATAAAGTCCAAATGCCGGCCGCTGCGGGCTGTTTCGGCCCCTTGGCAGCGCGCCGGGCACCGCCTCGGTTTCGAACTGGCCAGCGAAGCCGGTTAGATAATGAAGCTGATCGCAAGCGTCGGTCACAGGCGCACAAACCCCCTCGACTTCATGAGCAAAGCGAGGGGGTCGTTACGCGTCTCTCAAGCGACACGCAAATGGCATGTCAGTTGACGTTGACTTCCACCTTGTCGGGGATGGTGATTTCGGTGTCGCCGCCGAAGCCGAGCTGATCGCGGAACAGGAATAGCAGCACCAGCACGACGATCACCAGCAGTACGACGGCAAGCACGCCTCCGCCTCCGCCGCCGTCGGTTTCAATGATCGTAACCCGATCTTCGGATTCGCGTTCGTCAGCCATTTATTCACTCCCTGAATTCCACTTTCGTTGGCGAAACGAACGAATGCCCACACGCCGGGTTCCAATGCCAGCTCCCCGACCGATGCCTGGCCGGCAAGCCGGACCGTCGAGCGATCCCGGCAGCTGCAAACAATTTTCGCGCCGAATTGCAACCGCGTGCCCGACAGTTCGTTGCGCGCATGTCATCAAATGGAGGCGGCGATGGGCGGCTTTGAGGAAATTCGTGAACAAATGGAAGTGATTGGCGCGGACGGCGTTCATGTTGGAACGGTTGACCGGATCGAAGGCGACCGCATCAAGCTGACCAAGGCTGACAGCGGTATGGGCGCCCACGAAGGCCACCATCATTTTGTCTCTCGGGGGCTGGTTGCGGAAGTCGAAGGGGACAAGGTCAGGCTTTCGGCCAACGCCGACGTCGCCGTCCTGTTCGAAGAGGAGGAGGGCGGTTCATAACGGGACTGCAAACACCGGCGGACTAGCGCAACCCTAAGCAGTGCGCCTAGTTTGCGCCAATGGCCACCAAGCGATTCAAACCGAATCGGCGCCCGCCCTCGTTCAGGCCTGGGCGGCGCGACATTCGGCTGGCGCTGTGGGCGATCCCGCTGCTGGTCCTGGCCGGCGCGCTGTTCGATCCGAAATTGTTCGGACCCGTTGGCCCGCTTGGCGCAGCGCCCGAACGGGTATCCACCACCTTCACCATGTGCGGGGCCGGCGGTGGCCCGGCATGCGTCGTGGACGGCGATACGTTCAGGCTCGGCGAGCGCAGGATCCGCGTCATGGGGATCGACGCGCCCGAACTTGCCCAGCCTCGTTGCGAGTTGGAGGCAGCTCTCGCCCGCCGTTCGGCGGATCGGCTGCGGGACTTGCTCAATCAGGGGCCATTCGAAATGGTCGCCCACCGGCTGCAGCGCCAGGATCGTCACGAACGGGAGGTGATGATGCTTAGGCGGGGCGGCGAATCCATCGGATCGCAGTTGATCGATGAGGGCCTGGCCCACCGCTACACTGGGTTCAAGCGCCGCTGGTGCTAGATCAGCGCGACGAAGCCGGACCTGGCCGATCTCGCGGCCGATCGCATGCTGAGCTCCATCTCGAAATCCGTTGAAGGCGGTTGCCGGCGCCTGCTACGTCGCGACCATGAACCGCCCTGTGTTCGAGCACCGCATCGTCGCACCCGCGGACGCGATCGACGAACTTGGCCATGTCAACAATGCGGTCTGGGTGCAGTGGATCCAGGAAGTGGCGCTTGCCCATTGGTACAGCGTCGCCGATCCGCAGCATCAGGACGATTATATCTGGGTCGTCGTCCGGCACGAGATTGACTATCTCCGTGCCGCCTTCGAGGGCGAGGTGCTGACCGGGCGCACCTGGGTCGGCAAGGCCCCGAAGGGTGCCCGCTTCGACCGGCACATGGAGTTTGTCGGGGAGGACGGGAAGGTCCGGGTCCGGGCCGTCACCCAGTGGGCGATCATCGACAAGGCCAGCGGTCGGCCGATCCGCGTCCCTCCGGAAGTGATCGCCCCTTTCACCGGCAATTGACGAATGCCGCATGGCAGGAGCAGGTTCAGCCGATGCCGCACGCGGTCCTCTATGACTATTTTCGATCCTCGGCCTCGTACCGGGTGCGGATCGCGCTCAACCTGAAGGGCATCAGCTATGAGCAACGCCCTGTCAGCCTGATCCAGGGCGCCCAGAATGATCCGGCCTACAAGGCGCTGAACCCGCAGGGATTGGTGCCGATGCTGGAAATCGACGGGCACCGGCTGACCCAAAGCCTGTCGATCATCGTCTACCTCGACCAGATCTACCCCGATCCGCCGCTGATGCCGCGCGACCCGGCCGATGGCGCCCATGTCCGCGCGCTCGCGCTGGCGGTGGCCTGTGACATCCACCCGCTCAACAATCTGCGCGTGCTCAAATATCTGAAGAATGATCTCGCTGTCTCGGAGGAAGCCAAGGACGAGTGGTACCGTCACTGGGTCGCGGAAGGGCTGGCTGCGCTGGAGGAAATGGCGCGTCCTCGGGCCGGAGCATTCCTGTTCGGCGATTCCCCGACCATCGCGGACATCTGCCTCGTCCCGCAGCTTTACAACGCCCGGCGCTTCTCGGTGCCGGTCAGCGACTTTCCGACCCTGCGCCGCGCCGACGAAACGGCCAGCGCCCATGCGGCCTTCGCTGCCGCTCATCCCGACCGACAGGAGCATTAAGGCTCCGTTCCGACTACCAACGAGGCCACGATGGCGACGAAAAAATGTTTTGGAAGTGAGCGAGTGAAGCCAGATAGCGGCGCCTATCTGGCAAGCGTGCGAGCGTACCAAAGCGCTTTTGCGTCCCACATGCAGGGCATGGCCCTGCCGGCGCCTTGCGTCGTCGAAGTGCTTGACCGGGCGAGCTGGCCCGCTCATCGCACTTCTCCTAGCCAGTCATCCGGCAGGAGCCATGTCGTGGCTCTCGCCGGTAGTCGGAACGGAGCCTAAGATGAATCGCGTGGATACGATGACCCGGGGGATGGACGATCTTCACGCCATGGCCGAGGTCGAAATCCCGAGCATGAAGGACAAGGTCAGCGAGGAGGAATGGGCGATCCGCGTCGACCTCGCTGCCGCCTACCGCCTGGTGGCGCATTACGGCTGGGACGACCTTATCTTCACCCATTTGTCGGCCCGAATCCCGGGGCCCGAGCATCACTTCCTGCTCAATCCCTATCAGCTGATGTTCGAGGAAGTGACGGCAAGCTCGCTGGTCAAGGTCGACGTCCACGGCAACCCGGTCGAACCGACGCCGTTCTTCACCAATCCGGCGGGCTTCACGATTCATTCCGCCGTGCACATGGCGCGAGAGGACGCCCATGCGGTGATGCACCTCCACACGCCCGCCGGCCAGGCGGTCAGTGCGCATGAGGAAGGGCTGCTGCCGCTGACCCAGACGGCGATGATCGTCCGCGACGATCTTGCCTTCCATGATTATGAAGGCATTGCGGTCGATCTCGACGAGCGGGAGCGGATCGTTGCCGACCTCGGCGACAAGAGCGCGATGCTGCTTCGCAACCACGGCACGCTGGCGGTCGGGCGCAACGTCGGCGAATGTTTCGTGAAGCTCTATTTCCTCGAACGCGCCTGCCAGGCGCAGATCATGGCATTGAGCGCGGGCGATAGGGTCAACAATCCGCCACAGGGCGCCGCCGAAGTCGCCGGCCAACAGGGCGCGACGGGACTGACCGTTGTAGCAAACATGCTGGCCTGGCCTGCGCTCAAGCGGAAAGCCTATCGCCTCGATCCCAATTTCGCGAGTTAGGCCGGCACCTCTTTCACCTCGATCCATAGCGCCCGGGCGCGCGCGACCACTTCGCCGGACTGGTCGTGGATTACCGTTGCCGAGTGATGCTTGCGTCCCTCGCGGCTCAATTCCCAACCGGTGATGAGCAGGGGTTCGCCCGGCAGCACCGGTCGATCGATCTGGCCCGACAACCGCGCCAACAGGGCCAGCGGCCGCGGCTCGCACAGGCCGAAATAGCTGGGGCAATCGAGCGCTGCCCACAGGAATCGCTCGGCCACATGGCCATGTTCGTCGGCCAGTTCCTCATCCGGGATCCACTCGGCGACCGCGACATCGCGGTGCGGGCTTTCGCCGGGATAGATGCAAAGCCCGTCGCCAATCTCCCTCTCGGTCCCGCAGACGAAGCAGCCGGGAATGGGGTGACCGGAGGGTCCCGGGAAGGCCATCGCCGCAGCCTCCAGCTCCTCCTCGCTCGGTCGGGCGGGCAGCTCGAAGTCAAGCGGTTCGTCGAGCGGGCGCCCATGGGCATAGTTCCGCGCTGCATCGAACAGCATCACGTCAGAATCGTCGCGGCGGCGGTGCAGCGGCACTTCCAGCGGGATCGGCGCCAGGAGATCGACCTGGGCCGGGCCTTCGATCAATTCGGCGACGACGCCCGCGACATAGCCGCCGTTCCCCGATGTGGGCGGGCCGCGGAAGCGGCGATGGATTTCGACCTCGTCCGACTGGGCAGTCATCATGTGAGCCTAGGCCGGGCAGTGGAGGAGGGCAATGTGGGTGGAGATCGCGCTTTATTGATCCTTCAATTTTCGACTGTCCCCCGGACAGTCGAATAGAAGGATGGTCGGGGAGAGAGGATTCGAACCTCCGGCCCCTGCCTCCCGAAGACAGTGCTCTACCAGGCTGAGCTACTCCCCGACCGGGCTCCCGGACGCGAGCGCGTCCGGTGCAGGGCGAGCGGCCTCCTAGCGGGCGGTTCCGGAATGCGCAAGCCGCGCGGTCAGCGGCTCAGAACTTTTAGCCAATCAGTGTGGCGGACGAACTTCTCGCGCGGACTTCCTGGGCGTGCCGCCGCCACTTCGGCGGCTTCGATTTTCCGCCAGTCGTCGAAGCTGGTTGACGTCAATCCGCGTCCGTCGAGCAGTGCCTGCAGCCCTGGCCCGCCTGCCTTTCCGCCATCCGAGCCGGGCGGCATGACCGCCGCGACCTGCTCGGCGACCTCATAGCCATCGGGCCGGTTGGTGCCGATCGTTCCGGTCGGGCCGCGCCGCGCCCATCCGACCGCATAAAGGCCATCGGCGATCCTGCCCTGGCTATTGGCGAATTTCCCGCCCTTGTCGTCATAGGGCACGCCGTCGATGCGCGGCGTCTGATAGCCGATCGACGTCACGATCAAGCTGGCCGGGACCTCATAGGTCTCGCCGGTCCCCCTCGCCGCACCGGATTCGTCCAGCATCGTCCGTTCGACGATGATCCGCTCGGCCCTGCCGTCACCCTCGATGCGCAGCGGCTTGGCAAAGAAGTCGAAGACGATCCGCCTGGGTTTCGAGGCATCCGGGCCCGCGGCCGCAAATTCGCGCAGGATGGTGATCGACTTGCGATGGCCGGGCTCCAGCGCCTCATCCGCCGCGACTGGCGGGAAGTCGGCACCGTCGACGACCGGCGTGGCGGCCTCCAAGTGGCCAAGCTCGCCCAGCTCCTTCGGCGTCATCGAAATCTGGTGCGGCCCGCGCCGGCCGAGGATGGCGATGGTCCTAACCGCGCTATTGTCCAGCGCGTTCAGTGCGTGGCCGACGATGTCGGAGCCCTCGAACTCATGATGGTTCTTCGACAGGATGCGCGCGCAATCGAGCGCCACATTGCCGTTGCCGATCACTGCGGCATCGGCACCGTCCAGCGGCGGGTCCAGGTCGGCAAAGTCGGGATGGCCATTGTACCAGCCGACGAACTCGGCGGAACCGACCACGCCCGGCAGTTCCTCGCCGGCTATGCCCAGCTTGCGGTCGTTGGGCGCGCCGATCGCCATGATCACCGCATCGTAGAGCGAGCGAAGCTCATCCGCGGAAACATCACGGCCGACGGCGACATTGCCGATGAAGCTGACCTGGCCGCTCTCCGCGACCTGGTCGTAGCGCTTCGAAACGGCCTTCAGCGACTGGTGGTCGGGGGCAACACCGAACCGGATCAGGCCGTAGGGGACCGGATAGCGATCGATAATGTCGATCCGCGCGCGGTCGCCATAAGCCTTGGCCAGCGCCTCGGCCGTATAGAAGCCCGCCGGCCCCGACCCCACAATCGCGAAATGCCGCATTCGACTCCCCCCGCTGTTTCCAGCGAGCCTAGTCGCGCTTGTCCTCCAGCAGCAAGTCGCCACCCTTCGCCTTCAGCATCGCCTCGATCGGCGCCGCGAACAGTCCGAGGATGCCGGGTAGCTGGATGCGGCAATGAACCTTCGTCTCCTCGACGTCGATCACCGCTTCGACCGCCTGCCCCATGGCGTGGACGGTGAGATTCAGCCGGTCGCCGCTCCATTGCTCTTCGATGTGGCTTGCCCCGCCGGGGATATGATCGCGGAGCTTGTGGAAATTGCCGGCGATCCGGCGCCGCGCTTCCTCCCGGCCCAGCTTGTGCGGCAAGTCAACGTCGATCGGTCGTTCCATCGGCGGAAAGATGAGGTGGTTGGCGTTGCATTTCAATCGTCGCCGCGTTTCAATGGGAAATGGGACGCCGGCTTGTCACCTTGCTGATGCTGCTGATCGCAACGCCCGCGCTTGCCCAGGCACCGCAATGGAACCCCGCGGCGGAATATGTGACCGCCGGCCAGGACGAACCCGGCTATCGCCGCTGGGTCACGGCCGCCAGCTGGCGGCCGGTCTATGTCAAGGCGTTCCACGATTATCTGACGACCTATGGGGTCGGCGGGGTCGCGCCGACCTGGCAGCTGCTCAGGACCGCTACCGACTGGCAGAAGTGCGGTGCACAGCCCTATGAGGTGCCGCCGGTCAAGGCATGGCCCAATATCGTCGCCGCGCTGCGCTATGTCGGCACCTATGTCACGCCGCGCATCGGACCGGTCGAGGTTGTCTCGGTCTATCGCAACCCCTTGCTAAACGCCTGCGCCGGCGGAGCGCAGGAAAGCACCCACTTGCAATTGGGCGCGATCGACATGGTCCCGCTGCGGCCGATCACTCGCGAGGCGCTGATGACCCAGCTGTGCACCATCCATCGGCAGAGCGGCGCGCGTTTCTTGACCGGCCTCGGCCTGTACAAGGGCGTTCGCTTCCACATCGACAACCGGAAATATCGAGAATGGGGAATGGCCGGCGCGAGGGGTGGATTTGGCTGCGCCGCGGTATTGGCTGAAGGACCAATGCCCTATGTACCGGAGCCGCCAATGGCCGCGGTCGTGCCGGCCTCGCCGCAGCCGTAGCTATTGCGTTGCGCAGCTAACACACCACATGGCCTCAAAACCAAGGGGTATCCATGGATCTTGAGAAACTGACCGACCGGGCGCGCGGCTTCCTGCAGGCGGCCCAGACCATTGCGGTCCGCGAACACCACCAACGCATCACCCCGGCCCATTATGCCAAGGCGCTGCTCGACGACGAGCAGGGCATGGCGGTCGGGCTGATCAACGCCGCCGGCGGGGATGGCGCCGCGGCGCGGCGCGAAATCGATGCGCTGGTCGCCAAGCAGCCGGCGGTTACCGGAAGCGGCGCGACATCGGCGCCCGGCGTCGACGGCGACCTCATTCGGCTGCTCGACCAGGCGCAGGAAATCGCGACCAAGGCCGGCGACTCCTATGTCACGGTGGAGCGCATCCTGCTGGCGATGACGCTGGCCAAGAACAGCGACGTCGGCGGGGCCCTGGCCAAGGCAGGCCTGACGCCGCAGACCCTCAACGCTGCGATCGACAAGCTGCGCGGCGGGCGCACGGCGGACACGCAGGGCGCCGAGGACCGTTACGACGCACTCAAGAAATTTGCGCGCGACCTCACCGCGGCGGCGCGCGAGGGCAAGCTCGACCCGGTAATCGGACGCGACGAGGAAATCCGCCGCACCATCCAGGTGCTGGCGCGCCGCACCAAGAACAATCCCGTGCTGATCGGTGAACCTGGTGTCGGCAAGACCGCCATTGCCGAGGGCCTCGCTCTGCGCATCGCCAACGGCGACGTGCCGGACGGCCTCAAGGATCGGCGGCTGCTCTCGCTCGACATGGGCTCGCTGATCGCCGGTGCCAAGTATCGCGGGGAGTTCGAGGAGCGGCTCAAGGGTGTGCTCGACGAAGTGAAGCAGGCCGCGGGCGAGATCATCCTGTTCATCGACGAGATGCACACGCTGGTCGGCGCCGGGAAGTCTGAAGGCGCGATGGACGCCTCCAACCTGTTGAAGCCCGCCCTGGCCCGCGGCGAGTTGCACTGCATCGGCGCCACCACGCTCGATGAATATCGCAAGCATGTGGAAAAGGACGCAGCGCTCGAACGCCGCTTCCAGCCGGTATTCATTGGCGAACCGACCGTGCCCGACACCATCTCGATCCTGCGCGGGCTCAAGGAGAAATATGAGCTGCACCACGGCGTCCGCATCACCGACGCCGCGATTGTCGCCGCCGCGACGCTCTCCAACCGCTATATCACCGACCGTTTCCTGCCCGACAAGGCGATCGACCTGATGGACGAAGCGGCGAGCCGCATCCGCATGGAGGTCGAATCCAAGCCGGAAGAGATCGAGAATCTCGACCGGCGCATCATTCAGCTGAAGATCGAGCGAGAGGCGCTGAAGAAGGAAAGCGACGCGGCATCGAAGGACCGCTTGAAAACGCTGGAGCAGGAGCTGGCCAACCTCGAGCAGCAGTCGGCCGAGCTGACCACCCGCTGGCAGGCGGAGAAGGAGAAGATCGCCGGCGAAGCCAGGATCAAGGAGCAGCTCGACGCCGCCCGGATCGAGCTGGAGCAGGCACAGCGCAGTGGCGACCTAGCCAAGGCCGGTGAGCTGCAATATGGCCGCATTCCGGAGCTGGAGAAGAAGCTCAACGAAGCCGCGCAGGCGTCGAAGGGCGCGATGCTGCGCGAGGAAGTCACCGACCAGGACATCGCTGCCGTGGTCAGCCGCTGGACCGGCATCCCGGTCGAACGGATGATGGAGGGCGAGCGCGAGAAATTGCTCAACATGGAAGAGGCGATCGGCGCCAAGGTCATCGGCCAGGCCGATGCGGTGAAGGCCGTCTCCGCCGCTGTACGCCGTGCCCGTGCCGGCCTGCAGGACCCCAACCGGCCGCTGGGCTCTTTCCTGTTCCTGGGGCCGACCGGCGTCGGCAAGACCGAGCTTACCAAGGCGCTCGCCGAATTCCTGTTCGACGATCCGCACGCCATGGTCCGCATCGACATGTCGGAATATATGGAAAAGCACGCCGTCGCCCGGCTGATCGGCGCGCCTCCGGGCTATGTCGGCTACGAAGAAGGCGGCGTGCTGACCGAAGCCGTCCGGCGGCGGCCATACCAGGTCGTGCTGTTCGACGAGGTGGAGAAGGCGCATGGCGACGTCTTCAACATCCTGCTGCAGGTGCTGGACGACGGCCGGCTGACCGATGGACAGGGCCGCACGGTCGACTTCACCAACACCATCATCATTCTGACCTCAAACCTCGGCTCGCAATATCTCGCCTCCTTGGGCGAGGATGAGAATCCGACCAATGTCGAGGCACAGGTGATGGAGGTGGTCCGCGCTCATTTCCGGCCCGAGTTCCTGAACCGGCTGGACGAGATCATCCTGTTCCATCGCCTGTCGGCAAGCCACATGGGCCCGATCGTCGATATCCAGGTCCAGCGGCTGCAGAAGCTGCTCGACGATCGCAAGATCAAGCTGGAGCTGACCGAGGCGGCGCGCGCTTGGCTCGGCCGGGTAGGCTATGACCCCGTCTATGGCGCGCGTCCGCTGAAGCGCGCGGTCCAGAAATATCTGCAGGATCCGCTGGCTGACGAAATCCTCGCCGGACGAATCTCCGACGGTTCGACGGTCAAGGCCGACGAAGGTGACGGGGCCTTGGTCCTGAAAGCGGGGAAGGCGGCTAACTCACCAGCATAGGCAGCGCCCTGACGCCTGGTGGGAAAGTTACGGCGGCGGCGCCACGTCGAAGGCAACGGTCATCCGCTCGCCGCCCTCGAACGGGACCGTGCCGTGCCACATGATCGAAGGAAACAGCACCAGGCGTCCCGGCTTGGTCTCGATCGTTCGAAATGGAGGCAGATCGATGCCGAGTTCCGCAGGCGGCTGGCCGATTGACAGCCAGCCTGCTGGCGGGGGTCCCAACTCGGACTGATCCGGCACGGTTACATAGAATGCGGAGCTCAGCCAGCCTTGGGGATGGATATGGCGCGTGTGATGCCCTGCCCCGGACAATCGCACGGACCAGGACCCGGCGAAGCGAATCGGCGCATCCCGCCTCCGCGAAAGCACTGGATGGGTCGGGTCGCCCTCCCCGAATTTCGAGATATGCGTCTCGACCGTCCGGACGATTAGTTTCCGAAGGGCACGGATCTCGGGATCGATTCGAGCGAATAGCGGGCCATCGGTCTGTGTTCCTCCGCGGACGGACTGGCCGATCGGGTAGCGCGCGGTGTTATGAAGCGAACGCAGGCAATCGGCCAGCGGCCGAAGCATCGCATCGCCGGCAATGTCGTAGATGCCGATGAGGCGCGGATCGTCCTCAAGCCAATGCCATCGCTTGTCGTCCAACAGGCGCCAGATTACCGCCACATATGGCCAGACCAGTTCTGCTCCGGCTTGGCGCGTAAGCGGCTCCGCGCGGTTTGCCGCCTCCAGGATGCGCCCTGTTCTGAGTAGATGGCGAACGTGCCGCACCGCGAAAGCGACGTCCTGCACATGGTTGAGGCGGGCGAAGCAATCGTCGGCTCTGGGAACATCACCCAGTTCCGATGCGCAAATCGCTTCGTTGGCATCCAGGGCCAGGTGGCTGCCGACAGCTGACCGTGCCCTGGCCACGGCGTCATCGGCCGCTGGAAACATGCCGGCCTGGATCAGCCGATCGATCAGCGACAACCAGAGGTTGAGGTCTGCCGGTTGCTGGCGAAGCGCGCGATCATATCCTGACGTGAACGCCTCTTTCTCGCCAAGCATCCATCGAAGATTGGCGAGCAGCGCCTGGCCCTGGATCCACTGGGGGCTCCCGACCAGAAGCTCGTCGAGCTCGTCGATCGCCTGCTTGCCCTTGCCTTCGGCCAACTGGGCGGCGGCGCGGCTGGCCAGCAGGTCCCCGTCGAGCGGCGCCAGGAGCCTCGCGCGTTCGAAAAGGTCGAGCGACGGCAAGCCGGCCTCCATCGTCACCCTGGCCAATCCATGGGCGATCTTGGGATCGGCCGGTGCGAGCAGCGAAGCCTTCCTGAACGCCTCGATCGCCGCGGCGGAATCCTCCAGCGAGCGACGAAGGAGGCCGAGCGTCTGCCAGAGCACCGCGTTCTTCGGGTGTCGCTTCAGCGCCGCCTTCACCATCGCCACGCCTTCGGCTGCCCGGCCCGCGTCACGAGCGTCAAGGGCGCGGCGGATGACCAGGTCGGGGTCATGGAGCTCGGGACGTCGCGGCGAGGTCATGCCACCCTTCATTCAAAACGGGATCGCGGCGGAGCCGGAAGACAGGGTCGTGCCAATTTGCCCTAACTTTCCATGCCCTTGTCGGAAGGGCCATATTGCTCCACGGATTCGAACAGCAGCGTCAGTGCGTCCCGCTCCTTACCCACGATTTCGGGTCGCCAGATCTCGAACAGCAGCACCACCCTGGTCTGGTCGCTTCGGTTCCAGGCCTCGTGCTCGATGCTGTCGTCGAAGACGAGGAGCTTGCCTTCCTCCCATGTGCGGATTTCGTTGCCGACCCTCAGCTCGCAGCCCGGCGGAACGATCAGCGGCAGGTGGCAGATAAGCTGCGTGTTGACGATCCCGCTGTGGGCCGGGATGTGGGTTCCCGGTCGCAGCAGGGAAAACAGGATGTTCGGCGCCCGACCTGCGATGTGGGGGAGCGGCGCCTGGCGCAGCACCTCCAGCGTTCGGGGGCAGCGCGGGGCATTTGCCCTGACGGGTTGCCCGTCCCTCATCAGATAGAATGCGCTCCAGCTTGGATCATTCATCAGCACATGGTGATTGATCGGCTGGTCCGGATGTTGAACCACATAGGGCCGGAACGCGTCGTCGTCCGCCAGCACGGCCTCCAGCTCCGCGCGGATTTCGTCGGCTGCGGCTTCGATCAGGGATGCCCAGGCGAATTCGGACCGTTCGTAAAATTGGCGCTGGGGCAGGCCGGGATAGAAGAAGCTGGTCGGCTCCTGAACATATTCCGCGTCCGACTCTATGGTGATGCTCCGGCGGCCCATCAATATGTCGAGCGACTGCTCGAGCTCGCGGCTTCGTGCCCCTTGGCCGAATCCCGCCTCGTCGAGGCGCTGGTAGAGATAGTCCTCGAACTTGTTCCGCAGCTTCATGTCCGCGGCCCGCGCGCGACTGAGGTCCGACTCCACCTCATGCGACAGGCCCATGGTCTCCTTGCCGGTGCGGATCGCCGCCTGATAGTAGATAACCGCGTCTCGTTCGCGGCCGCGCGCCGCCAGGCAGTCGCCCTTCATGACGAGGCCGCGAATGTCGCGCGTGTCGACGGCGAGGGCCTGGTCCACCGCCGCCTCCTCGGCCTGCCGATCGCCAAGCGCCCGGCACGCCCGTGCAAGCGGAAGCCAGGGCGCCGGACGATATCCCGCTTCGATCGCCTCCTGGAAATGACGTCGGGCGACCGACGGATCGCGTCGGCGCATTGCCAGCTCACCCTCGCGCACAGCAGCTTCCAGCGACGAAGCAGTCCCAGTCAAGCATCCCTCCCGAGGCGCACCGCCAAATTCGTCCGCGTTCATTTCAACGGATGCGCCCGAATCCAGCGGCTCGCCAGCCATTTCTCGCCGCGCGTGACGGGCAGGCCAGCATGGGCGGAATTTTCGTCCCGCTGCCCCGATTCGTCGACATTGCGGAACATGAGCGCGTCTCCCTTTCTGCCCTTCACCTTTAGCCCGGTCTTGAGGAAGGCGGTTTCCCCACCGTCATAATCGTCGTTCAGCCACACGAGGAAAGTGATGATGCGCTGGTTGGCAAAGCCCGGAATCGCATCGAAATGCGGCCGATACTCCTGGCCCGGCCGGTATCGCAGTACCTGCAACGGCTCGCCCTGGTCGACGTCGGTTTCGCTCGCCGCGGCGATGCGTCGGTTGAGTGCATGCACAACCGGGCTTTCGATCGGCCAGGTGAAGCCGACGCTGTCGGACGTCCGGCCGGGATGGCGCGTCAGTTCATCCGCGCTTTCCTTGACCATCGCAGGCTGCAGCATCGGCTCGGCCAATTGGGCGAGAAAGTCGCATTCCTCATCGGTGAAGAATTGGCGGATCAGCTTGACCCGGGGAGCCTCGCTGAGCCACTCCCCGTCGGGAACCGAGAGCGGATCGCCTTCGGCGGAAAGCGCCATCCGTTCGATCAGCTCGATATCTCGCGCGCACCGTGGCTCATGTGGAACGAGCCGTCGCAGCAGCTCTATTGCTCTCATCCAATCGGACGGACCACCTGTGCCATTGGCCATGAAATTGACATAGATGACCGCGCCGTCGAGGCGCCCGGCCTCTCCCGACTTTAGGAACAGCTCCCGCGCCCGGGCAAGATCCACCTCGCCCTGCTCGCCGGTAAGCGCCCAGGCCGCCAGCTGGAACATGGCGTCCGCATCGCCGGCTTCGGCCCGTCGTCTTGTCTCGGCTTGTTCGTCCATCGAGCCCGCTCTCGAAACCACCGGCTGCAGGAGTGCAGAACTGACAGGCTCCTCATGGACCGTCCAGTCCGGACACCCTGGGCCGCCAAAAAAAACGGGTGGACCCGAAGGCCCACCCGTCAATCGATACCCTGATCTTTCGATCAGAAGCGGAGGTTGACACCCATCGTGTAGCGACGGCCCAGTGGGTCGTACAGCGTCGGGAAGGTGTTGCCGCTGTTGTCGGCCGGACCTGCGATGGTGTTGCCGACGTCCGGCGGATTCTTGTCGAACAGGTTGGTGATCGTGAAGGTCAGCCGCAGCGTGTCGGCGATATGCTGCTGCAGCGACAGGTCAAAGTAGTTGAAGGCGTCGATCTTCCTGTAATCCTCGAACACCGTGGTCGGACCGGCAGTGTTCGGCTTGCCGCTTCCGTCCGGGATGGACGTGTCACGCACCGGCTCGACTTCCACCTTGCCGATATGCCGCCAATTCAGCGACACATCCGTTTTCGCAAAGCTCAGCGTCGTCCGCATGTTCCACGCCAGTTCGGGAAGGGGCGTGCCGCACGAAGCACTGTAATAGCCGTCGCACTGGCGATTGATCGACTGCGGCGTTGCCTGGAACAGGAAGTCCCGGGTCCAGGTCGCATTCAGGTTCACATTCAGATTGGCAAACCCGAGGTCGCGACGATAGCTGGCGCCAAGGTCGAAGCCGTCGGTCTGGATCGTTCCCAGGTTACCAAGCGCAAGGGTCGGACCGAAGGTCGTCTCCGCCGGGCCGCTAAGCTGACCGGTCGCCGGGTTGCGGAAAATGAGATCGCAGAAGGCCAGGTTCGGGCTCGCCGAGAAGCATCCGTCGATGATGTCCGAAGCCGTCGGCGCGCTGATGGCATCCGTGACCTTGATGTCCCAATAGTCGATCGTGACAGCCAGCCCCGGAATGAACTGCGGCTCGAGCACGACGCCGGCCGTGATCGTCCGTGCCTTTTCCGGATCGAGGTCGGGGTTGCCGCCCTGGGTCGACTGGATCTGGCCGGCCGTCGGCGGCAGGATGGAGCCCAGCAGCACCGCCGGAGCACCGACCTTCGCGAGCTGAGCGAGGCAGAGCGTTTGGAACTGGGCCGAAATTCCAGACAGCGGGCCCTGACAGGGATCCGTCGTGCGGGCGGTCAGCGCGACCACCTGCGGCTGGAACAGTTCGGCGATATTCGGGGCGCGAACTGCCTTCGAATAGACGCCGCGGAACTTGATGTCACGGATCGGCATCCAGCTTCCGCCGACCTTCCACGTCCAGTTTCCGCCAGAGGTCGAATAGTCCGCGTAGCGGGCGCCGGCCTCAAGCGAAAGGTTGTGGAAGAATTCCCGATCCTCGACGATCGGAACGTTGAGTTCGGCAAAGGCGTCCTTCGTATTATATTCGCCGTCGATCGGCAGGGCCGCCGCGCCGGCGCCGAGCACTTCGCCCGGAATACGGGAAATGGCGTCGCCCTGGCTGGCCGCCCCGTAGCGGCGATATTCGGCGCCGACCGCGATGCCGATCGGCTCGGAAGCCCATGGGCTGGCGACCCCGAGGTCACCCGAGATCAACCCCTGCGCCGCAGCGAACTCGGTGCTGGAGAAGAAGAAGGTCGGGATGTCGATCGAAGCAAGCATTTCCGGCGTGATGCTGCCGACCTCGCCGAACAGGTCGAACGGCACGCAGGTCTGCTGCGAACCCGCGGGACATCCGAGCACGCCTTCGCGGACGCGGCTGAGCAGGCCCCAGCCGATGCGCGTCTGCTTGCGGTCGGATTCGCCGTAGCTGCCGAAGATGTCCCAGTCGAGCGTGGAGGTCAGCGGACCGCGAAGGCCAGCCGTGACATGGAACATGTTCGTGTCTTCGATCGACCGACGCGGTCCCGCCTCGACGAAGCGGCGCCCGACCGCGTTGACCGGGATGATCGTCCCCGCCGCGATGGCCGCGGCGCAGTCGGTTCCGGCTGGCAGGCTTCCCGCGGCCGGCGAATTGATCGAGGCCTGGCAGAACGTCAGGGCTTGCTGCGGGGTCAGGAATGGGTTGTTGAGCCGCACATTGACGGAGCTCTGGAAGACACCGGCCGGAGCGAGATTGATCTCGACGTTGGTGTTGACATACATCGCCTCCGCATAGGCCTCGACGGCCGGCGAAATTTCATAGTGCGCCTGTCCGTAGATGTTCCAACGCTCGAGCGGCGTCTGGAACAGGTTGAGCGGATTGAAGTTGTAGTCGTTCTGGCCGCAGACGATTTGATCCCCGGCCGCATTCACCGCGAATTGCCCGCCTGCGCAAAGGCCGTTCGCGATATCGTTGGGCGATCCTGTCGGGGGCGCCGCACCGGTGAAGGTAATCGACGCAGGGGCCGCCGTGGTGGAGCCTTGCGGCAAGCCGGTAGCCGAGCTGCGGGCGAATTCGCCGATCTCGCGGTCACCCTGCAGGACCGGCTTGGTCTTGGTGTAGCCGACGCTGAGAACCGCGTTGCCGCGGCCATCGTCGAAATTGGCGCCCAATGTGAGGTCGACGCGATACCGTGCGCCGTCACCCTGCTCGGTAATGCCGTAAAGGCCATTGACCTCGATGCCCGCGAAGTCGCGGCGGGTAATGAAGTTGACCACGCCGGCCACGGCGTCGGCGCCGTAAACCGTCGAAGCGCCGCCGGTGTACACGTCCGTGCGCTCAATGAGCGCGATCGGAATGGTATTGAGGTCGACCACCGCGTCGGTGCCGCGGGGCGTGACGCGCCGCGAGTTGAGCAGCACGAGGTTGCGATTGGTGCCGAGGCCGCGAAGGTTGACGCGGGCCGAACCGTCGGAACCGTTGTTGGTTTGCGGGCCGATCGCCGGGGCCGCGCCGGGCAGCTGGCGAAGGAAGTCTTCGGCCGAAGTCGGCTGCTGGAACGCAATTTCCTCGGCGCCGACGACGGTCACCGGTGCCGACTGCTCCAGGTTGGGACGCGCGATGCGCGTGCCGGTAACGACGATTTCGCTGCCGCTCGGCTGCGCCGCGGGTGCCTCCTGCGCCGCTTCCTGCGGCTGGGCCGTCGATTCGCCCTCGGCCGGAACCTGCTCATCCTGCGCGAATGCTGGGGTCGCGAAGACGAGCCCCGCGACGATTGTGGACGACAGCAAGACGCCCCGGATAGCCTTGGTGTTAGACATCATAGTCCCCTTATTATGAACCATTCCCCAGCCGCCGGGCACAGTCCGGCAGCTCCATAGGCCTGTTTCCTACGGGCAGAAAAAGGGTTCGCGCAATCGGCGGAGCGGTCCTGCGTCCAGTTTCCGGCCACTCTGTTGCACTTCTGCTACAGCACTGCGGAGCCAGTCTGTGCAAAGAATGGGCATTGGAGGTTGTCGATGCAGACTTGGATTTTTGTCCCCCTGCTGGTCCTTGCCTCGGCGGATTCCGCCGCTGCCCAGTCCGCCGAACAGCAGCGCCCGGCGCAATATCAGGCGTTGCTGCAATGCCGCTCCATCGCCGATGCGACCCAGCGGCTGCAATGCTATGACGCCGCGGTAGGAACATTGGCCGAGGCGACCGAGGCGGGCGCGGTGGTCGTGGTCGACCAGGAGGCGATTCGCCGCACGCGCCGCACGCTGTTTGGATTCGGCCTGCCCAGGCTTCCGTTCCTCGGTCGCGGCGACGAAGGCGGCGAACCCGATGAGATCGAGGCGACGATCCGTTCCGCAAGCCCCCATGGCTACGGGCAATGGCTGATCACGGTTGACGACGGAGCGGTTTGGCAGACGACCGAAGCGGATACTCGGTCAAGAAGTCCTAAGGTCGGCGAAACCGCGACTCTGCGCAAAAAGTCGCTCGGCAGCTATTCCATCACGTGGAAGGGCGGGCGCGGCGTTCCCGCCAAGCGCGTCCGCTGAGTTCGTTTGACAAGGTGAAGGGCGTTATCCGGGGGTGACCGCCGGAACGGACACGGCCCTGTCTATATAGTCCTGGACGGAATCCTTGGTGTTGAGCCGAAGGCGATCCCACTCGCGCTGGGTCATGCAAGTCCGCTTCCGCTGCGAAAGCGAGCCGGTCACGGTCTCCCGCTTGCAGATCATCTTTTCCGCCTTCGGCTCCTCGGCGTCGGGCATG
>DASTOV010000088.1:0-22483 GCA_035720125.1 Sphingomicrobium sp.
GCCTCATGGTCGGCGCGCGCCTTCTCGACCGCCTCGGGCTTTGCCCGCTCGGTGAACGACGGATTGCCTAGCCGCGCGGCGAGGCTGTCGCGTTCCTTCTCGGCAGCAGCGATCGCCTTGGACAGGCGCCCCCGTTCGGCATCGAGGTCGATCGCCCCTTCGAGCGGAAATGCGATCGTCACGCCGCTAACGACGATCTGTGCGCTGCCCGCCGGTACGGCATCGGCCGCGACGGGAGCAGAAACCTTGGCCATGCGCGAAAGCGTGGCCGCATTCGCGTTGAGCCGCTCCAGTATCGATGCGTCACCGCCGATGACATGCGGAGCCAGCGTCGCGCTCCAAGGGATATTCAGCTCGGCGCGCATCGCACGAACCTGATCGATCACCTCGACCAGGCCGCCAATCTCGCGTGCGGCATCGGGCTCGCGCTCAGCTGCCGGCTCCGGCCATTTGGCGACGATCAGCTCGTATGGACGCTCGCCCATCGAATGCCACAGCTCTTCCGTGACGAACGGCATGAAGGGGTGGAGCATGACCAGAATCTGGTCGAAAGCCCAGGCGGCGACGGCTCGGGTTTCGTCGTCGAAGGCGCCCTTCACCAGCTCCACATACCAGTCGCAGAAGGTGCCCCAGGTGAAGTGGTAGATGGCGTCGGCCATGTCGTCGAAGCGAAGATCGGCGAATGCCTTGTCGAGGCGGTCCAGCGTTTCGACCACCTCGCCGATGATCCAGCGGTTGACCGGCAGACTGGCTTCGGGCGCGGCGATGCTTGTCGAAGCTCCGATGCCGTTCCCTTGAAGGAAGCGCGCCGCGTTCCACAGCTTGGTCGCGAAGTTGCGATAGCCCTCGACCCGCTTCTCATCGAGCTTGATGTCGCGGCCCTGGCTTTCCATCGCCGCCAGGGTGAAGCGCAGGGCGTCGGCGCCATATTTGTCGACGAGGACCAGCGGATCGACCGTATTGCCCTTCGACTTGGACATCTTCTGTCCCTTGGCGTCGCGGACCAGGCCATGAAGGTAGAGCGTCTTCCACGGCCGCTCGCCCATGAATTCGAAGCCCTGCATCGCCATTCGGGCGTCCCAGAAGAAGATGATGTCGAAGCCGGAGATGAGCACGTCATTGGGATAATGGCGCTTCAAATCCTCGGTTTGCTCGGGCCAGCCTAACGTCGCGAACGGCCACAGGGCAGAGCTGAACCAGGTGTCGAGAACATCCTCGTCGCGCCGCAGCGCAATGCCCGCGCCGGCCTCAGCCTGTGCTTGCTCCTCGGTTTCGGCGACAAAGATATTGCCCGCGTCGTCATACCAGGCCGGGATGCGGTGACCCCACCATAGCTGGCGCGACACGCACCAGGGCTGGATATTCTCAAGCCAGTTGAACCAGGTCTTTTTCCAGGTTTCCGGCACGACCGCGATCTCGCCCGAGCGCACCGCCTCGATCGGCTTTTTCGCCAGCGTCGCCGCATCGACATACCATTGGTCGGTCAGCATCGGCTCGATCACCAGTCCCGACCGGTCGCCAAACGGCTGCATGATCAGCTTGTCTTCAGCCTTGATCATCAGGCCTTCGGCGTCGATGTCGGCGACCACCGCCTTGCGAGCCTCATAGCGATCGAGGCCGCGATAAGCTTCGGGCACGAGGTTGAGCGTGTCGACTTCCGCCGCGGTCGCCGGATCGCCATGTGCGATGGCCCGCGCGCGCGTCGCGGCTTCCTCATAGGACGGACCATCGGTGCGCATGAAGGCGCGTCCATCCATCAGCCGGTACATCGGAATGCTGTTGCGCTGCGCCACGCCATAGTCGTTGAGGTCATGCGCGCCGGTGATCTTCACCGCGCCCGATCCGAAATTTGGATCGGGATAATCGTCGGTGATGATCGGGATCAGGCGCCGATGTTCCTTCGGGCCGACCGGAATTTCGCAATATTTTCCAACGATCGGTCGATAGCGTTCGTCACTTGGGTGGACTGCGACCGCACCATCTCCGAGCATGGTTTCGGGGCGCGTCGTGGCGATCGAGATATAGTCCCGCTCTTCGGTGAACAGGACGTTCCCAGCCTCGTCCCGCTCGACATAGGTGTAGGTCTCACCGCCTTCGAGTGGGTATTTGAAGTGCCACATGTGACCCTGCACTTCGCGATTCTCGACTTCGAGATCGCTGATCGCGGTCTGGAACTTGGGGTCCCAGTTCACCAGCCGCTTGGCGCGATACAGCAGCTTGCGGTTGTAAAGCTCAACGAACACCTTGATGACAGCCTTGGAAAAGCCATCATCCATGGTGAATCGCTCATTGGCCCAGTCGCAGCTGGCGCCGAGGCGGCGAAGCTGGCGGGTGATCTGTCCGCCGGACTGCGCCTTCCATTCCCAGACATGCTCCAGGAAGGCCTCGCGGCCAATGTCGGCGCGCTTCAATCCCTGGCTGTCGAGGTTGCGCTCGACGACCATCTGCGTGGCGATGCCGGCGTGGTCCATCCCGACCACCCACATCGAATCCTTGCCCCGCATGCGGGCGTGGCGGACGAGGATGTCCTGCAGCGTATTGTCGAGCGCATGGCCGATATGCAGCGAGCCGGTGACGTTGGGCGGCGGCATGACGATAGTGAACGGCTCGGCATTGCTCCGCTCCGGGCGGAACAGCCCCTGCCCTTCCCAATGGGCATACCAGCGGGCCTCGATCGGGCCCGGTTCGAACGTCTTGGCAAGCTCGGTCATAAGGCCGGCGGTTAGCGTTGCATTGCAACACACACAACCGTCATCCCGGACTTGATGCGGGTTCTACCTTGTGCTTGCGGCGCTGAAGGCAGGCAGGCCCCGGGTGACGTTACTGGCCGGCCTTCAGGTAGGTCCCCAGCCAGCCCTGAACCTCGCCGTACCACTGGATCGAATTCTTCGGCTTCAGCACCCAATGGTTTTCGTCGGGGAAAACGAGGAGCTTCGACGGAATGTCGCGGCGCTGAAGCGCGGTAAAGCTGGCCAGGCCCTGCGAATAAGGAATGCGAAAGTCCTTTTCGCCGGTGATGACCAGCATCGGCGTCTTCCAATTGGCAACATGATTGACGGGGTTCCAACGCTCATAGGCCGCAGGATCCTCATAATAGGCCCTGCCGCCATGCTCCCACTCGGTGAACCACAGCTCCTCGGTTTCATATGCCATGGCGCGCTGGTCGAACACGCCATCGTGCTGGACCAGGCATTTGAACCGGTCAGGCCACTGTCCGGCGATCCAGTTCATCATATAGCCGCCGTAGCTGGCGCCGAGCGCGCAGGCATTGTCGGCATCGAGGGTCGGGTCATTGGCCGTGGCAAAGGCCAGGCCCTTCTGCAGATCCTCGAGCGGCCAGCCGCCCCAATTGTTCCGGATGCTGTCGGTGAAGGCCTGGCCGTAGCCGGTGGAGCCGTGGAAATCGATGCTGACCACCGCATAGCCGGGGCCGGCGAACACACGCGGATTCCAGCGATAGGACCAGCCATTGTTGAAACTGCCCTGCGGCCCTCCATGCACAACGAATGCGATCGGCAGCTTGGCGCTTGCCCCGGCCGGCTTCAGCTTGAAGCCCCACACCTTGTCATTGTTGGCACCGGTGAAGCTGAATTTTTCAAACGTGACGGGATCGAGCTCGGCCAGCAGATCGCGGTTGACGCTGGTCAACTGGGCGAGCTTGCCCTTGCTGTCCACGCGGTAGAGGTCGTCGGGCGCCTTGATACTGTTCATCGTGAACAGCACCGAGCCGTCGGCCAGCGGTACCGCGGCGTGGGCGGCCCCCTCCTGGGTCAGGCGTGTGACGCGGCCTGATGCGACGTCGATGCGAAATAGCGGCGTTTCCAGCGTGTCCTGAGCATCGACGATGATCGACTTGCCGTCCTTGCTCCAGGAAATCGAGCCAACCGACCTGTCCCAATCCGCGGTGACAGCGCGTACCTGGCCGGTGGCGAGGTCGCGCAGCTGAAGCACTTGCCGGTCGGCCTCATAGGTCGGCCGCGCCATGGAGAAGTAGGCGAGCTTGCTGCCGTCCGGCGACAGGACCGGGAGGTTGTCGGTGCCGTCATTGTCGGCAGTGAGGTTGGTGGGCTGGGCTGAACCGTCGGCGGGCGCCGAGAATATGTCGAGGTTGGTCGACCTGGCCTCGATCCGCCCTGCCTCGCGGAGCGCGAAATAGACGGTCTTGCCGTCCGCCGAAATGTCGATCTCCTCACCACCGCCGAACGGCTTGGACGGGGTGTCGCCAACCAGCGCCCCGGTCACCGGCACGCCCACGCCGGTTACTTTGCCGCCTTCGATCGGGAAGGAGAAGATGCGGCTGCGCACGCCCGGCTCGACCCATGTGTCCCAGTGGCGGACAAAGAGTTGGTCATAGACCCGGCCCGATCCGGCCTTCTCTGCCTTCGCCACACCGTCGCACGCGAAATCGGTGCAGCGCAGGTCGCGGTCGGCCCAGATGATCAGCCGGCTGCCGTCGGCGCTGACCTTGAAGCCGGAGATGTCACCCTTGAGGTTCGAGACCTGCGTCGGCTGGCCGCCAACAGCCAAGCGGAACAGCTGGTCCTGCCCGCCCACCGGGGCGAGATACCAGATGGCGCCGTCGCCGCCGAACACCGCATCATGCGCGCCCTGAGTCGCGCCGGCGAGCGGCTGAGGAGCAGCGCCTTCTGCCTTGAGGTCCAGGATGTGGACCACATTGTTGCGCTTGTTGGCGGCAAGATCGGTCGTCGACAGGCTGAAGATGGCGTATCGGCCGTCAGGAGAAACGCTGGGAGCGCCGAGGCGGCGCATCATGTGCATGTCGGTCGCGGTCATCGGCCGGGCGACAGCGGGGGTGGAGGCAAGGGCGATGGCCGCGGCGCTGGCGGCGAGGACAAGATGCTTGAACATGTCGCTGGCCTAACGGCCAGCGGTTAACGGTTCAACACCTAGAGCGGACGTCCGGTGATGCGGTGGATTTCCCGTTTCACATGTTCGTCGACGATGTTCGGCAGGTGATCGTCCAGCCACTGCTTGAGGATTGGACGCAACATCTCGCGTACCATCTCCTCGAGCGGGTTGGCCTGGGGAGCAGGCGGAGCGGCGGCGGCGAGACTGGCGAGTTCCTCAAGCTTTTGCCTGCTTTCGTCCGCAACCTCTTCCTCAAGGAGCGGCGGGCCCAGGTCGACCGGCGCGGCCGCGGGCGCCTCCATGCTCTCGTCGAGCTCCAGGACATCCTGTTCTTCGGCTTCCGCCTCGGCAGGCGGAACTGCGGCGCGAATCTCCTTCTCTTCGGCGATCACGCGTTTGATCGACGCGAGGATATCTTCCATCGACGGTTCCCGGGCCGCTGCCATGGCCCTCCTATTACTTATTGGGAGGCCGGAGTCACGCCCTGAGGCTGTTCGGCGGGGGTAACGGTGCTGGTCGACACCGGGTCGTGACGCGGGTCGTTGGACCAGTCGCTCCAGTCGCCGGCGACACGGCGATAGTTGCCCAGCGGGTCGTACAGCGCACCGCCGTCGAGCCCGAGATCCCCCGCCTCGGCCTGACCCATCGCGTTCAGCAGCTGGAAACCGGCAACGTAGGCATCGCGGCGCGCCGTCACCAGCAGCACCTGCGAATTCAATAGCTCCTGCTCCGCATCGAGCACGTCGAGAATGGTGCGTGTTCCGACGGAATTCTCCGCCCTGACGCCTTCCAGCGCCAGTTCTTGCGCCTTGACCGCGACCTCGTTCGATTGGATCGCATCGATCGCAGCCTCATAGTCGGCGAAGGCCGAGCGCGTCGCCGCGACCACCGAGCGTTCGGTGCCGACCCGCTGTTCAAGGGCCTGGCCTTCGAGCGCCTGGGCCTGGCGGATGCGGGCGGTCGGCAGGCCACCCTGGTAGAAAGGCACTCGGCCTTGCACGCCGATGCTGGTGGCGGTTCCAGACTGGAGTCCCTTGTCATCGCCGGTAGCGTCGAACCAGTCGCCGGCGGCCACCGCGGAGATGGTCGGCAGGCGGGTACCGCGGACCGACTTGACGTCGAAAGCCGCCGCCTCGGCCTGGCGCGTAATGGCGAGCAGGTCGGGGTTGTCGGCAAGGGCAATGCGCACCGCTTCATCGGCATTGACCGGGAATGGGGGAAGCGGCGGGGGCGGCTGCAGTGCGTCCGGGCTTTTGCCGATCACCCGGCGATAATTCTCTTCGCTGGCAGTCAGCCGGCCCTCGGCCAGGGTCAAGCGGGAGCGTGCCAGCGCAAGCCGCGCCTCCGACTGGGCGACGTCGGTGCGCGTCACGTCGCCGATTTCGAACCGGTCCTGCGTTGCCTGCAGGTTGGTCTCCAGCACCTTGACGTTGTTATTGTTGAGCTCGACCGTCGCGCGATCACGGATCACGTCCATGTAGGCGGCGACCGCCTCGGTGAACACATCGCCTTCCACCGCGCGCAAGGTGGCACGGCCCGCCTCGACCCGGCTCTTCGAGGCCTTGATGTCGTTCTTGACGGAGCCGCCCTGGAATAGCGGATAGGCAATATCGACGCCGCCGTTGATATAGGGGCCCCTGCCCGTCCCGACGTCGAACCGGCCGCTGCGCGTCAGATCCCGAGTCACGCCCAACGTGCCGCCGATCGTCGGCCTCCCTGCGGATCGCGAGATGGCGACGCCGGCATCGGTGGCCTTCAGGCTTTCGCGCTGCGCCATCAGGGTGGGATTGGCACGATAGGTCGAGACCAGTGCTTCCCGAAGCGTGTCGGCCGAAGCAGCGGTCGAGGAAAGCGCGGCAAAGAGCGCTGCAATGGAGATGTTACGAGTCACGAGGCTTGCTCTCCGCTTGGCTCAGAAAGTGAAGGCCCGTGGCCGTTCGAATCCAGGAAGTGCCGCGACGTCGGAATCGGCAAGGCTGCGCCAGCCGATCGAGCCGTTGGCCGACGTTCCCACGCTGAGGCGAGTGATTCCGCGATCGATCAGCGCGCCGGCGATGCGGCCATCTTCGGCCAGCTGCTTGGCAATCGCCGCGGGCACTTCCTCGACCGCGCCTTCCAGGACGATGAGGTCATATGGCGCGCCCTTCGTCCAGCCGGCCTGAAGGTCGGCGACAATCGTCTCCACCCCCAGCGCCTTCGCTTGGCCGGCCAAGGCAGCATCGGACTCCAGCGCAACGACCTCAAGCCCGATTTGCTTGAGCACCGCGGCCGAATAGCCGGTACCGGACCCGATCACGAGCGCCCGCTCTCCGGGACGGGGTTCGACTTCGCTCAGCAGCCGACCCAGAGCCGCTGGCGGCATCAGCGACCGGCCCTCGCCGATCTTCATCGCACGGTCGAAATAGGCCAGCGCACGCGCCGCCTCGGGCACGTAACGCTCCCGCTCCACCTTGCCCATTGCGTAGAGCACACCGCGGTCGGTGACGCCTTGCGGGCGAAGCTGGCTGTCGACCATCGTCCGGCGGGCCAGGCTGAAGTCCTGCATCGATTCCTCGTTCTTTCTGAACTGTTATATGCCACTAATACAGTGGTGCTTCAAGAGGTGCCTTATCCGCTGAGGCCAGCGCCGCCAAGGCGCAGGGTCCCGCCGTTTGTCGAATCGACTTGTTGACAAGCGACGGGACCAGCCGCCAAAGGCCTGACCCGCGAGGCCCGATGGCGGAGTGGTTACGCAGAGGACTGCAAATCCTTGCACGCCGGTTCGATTCCGGCTCGGGCCTCCAGATTTTTGCATGCATCACGGCAATTCTGCCCGGTTCCGGAAAGCGCGTTCCGGATGCGGCCGGCGTTTTCAATGGCTTTGAGTTGCCAACCCAGGCTGGAGATCAAAGGCATGGACCTTGTCGCACCAAAGGCATGTCAAATGTCCTGGTCCCTCCCGGCCATTCCGCACCGCTTGCCCAATCGATCGCGGTTCAGGCTGCGACATAGCCCCCGTCGATCATGTAGATCGCCCCACTGCAGTATGACGATGCGTCGCTGGCCAGGAAGGCGAGCAGATGCGCGACTTCCTCATTGGTGCCGTATCGCCGCATCGCAATGCCGGCTTCGATGCCGCTGCGCAGGGCTGCCGGATCGTCCGGCGCCAGCTGATTTTGCAGCGAATCGATCATGCGGTTGTCGATCGGCCCCGGTCCGACGGCATTGACGCGAATGTTCGACGGGCCAAGTTCCAGGGCGGCAGTCTTCACAAGGCCAAACACCGCATGCTTGCTGGCGATGTAGGGCGCCATGGCCGGAAAGCCGACGCAGCCAGCGATCGATGACAGGGCAATAATCGACCCGCCGCCGCGGGCCTTGAGGGGCGCCACGCAATGCTTCATCGCCAGCCAGACGCCGGTGACATTGGTCCGCATCGTGTCCTCAAACTCCTCGACCGACAGCGCTTCGATCGGCTTCGCCACGCCCTCGGTACCCGCGTTGGCAATCAGGATGTCCAATCCGCCAAAGCGTTCGAGCGTGGCCGCAACCGCCGCCGCCATCCCTGACTCATCGGCTGCATCGGAAATGCTTCCTGCAACCTCGCCATGGCCTTGAAGCCGGGCTGTCGTCGCAGCCAGCTTGTCGGCCGAGCGGGCGACCAGCATCACCTTCGCGCCAAGATCGAGAAAGAGCCTGGCGGTGGCCTCGCCGATGCCGCCAGTCGCCCCGGTAACAATCGCCACCTTGCCGTCGAGCCGCTGCTTGTCGGTCAAATCGCTCATTATTTCCTCCACCTTGAGGGGATGCGGATCGTCACGATGCGCAACCGGGATGGAATTCGCCCTAGCACCGGCCCGAGCGAGGAAACAGGAAAGGATCGCCGAAGTGCATTTGGTTCGGAAGGAAATCGGGCAATGGCTTGTCCCCCATTCTCCAACGCCTTGATTGCCGAAAGCACATGGGCTGTCAGTGGCCGGCCACCGCTGACGAAGACTCCGGCGGATAGAGCGAATCCCCGCCCAGCGCCCGGTAGAGATCGACAAGGTTTGCTGCGGCCTCAAGTCGTATCTGCACCAGGCTCTGCTGGGCAGAATAATAGGTCCGCTGCGCATCGAGCGTTGCCAGGAAATCGTCGATGCCGGCCCGATAACGTGCCTCGGCCAGCTGATAATTATCCGCCGCCGATTCTTCCTGCGCTTGGCGGGCGCGCAATTCGTCACCTGCCGTGCCTTGTCGGGCGAGTGAGTCCCCGACCTCGCGGAAGGCAGCCTGGATCGCCCTTTGATACAGGGCCACCGCCGCGTCGCGCTCCGCCTCGGTGCGCCGGACGTTCGCCCGGTTTGCGCCGGCATCGAAGATCGGAAGACTGGCAGACGCCGCAGCTGTCCAGTTGAGTCCGTCAGCCAAAAGGCCGCCCAGCGAACTGCTGGCAAGGCCCAGCAAGCCGGTCAGAGAAATATTGGGAAACATGGCGGCGCGAGCAGCACCGATTTCCGCATTGGCGGCGAGCAGCCGAAACTCGGCCTCCATCACATCGGGCCGCCTGAGCAACACGTGAGAGCTGACCCCGGCTGGCAGCGCCACGACGGTTGGCGCTGCCTGCTCGATCGATGCCGGCAGCAATTTCAAGTCGATCGGACTGCCGACCAGAAGCTGCAGCAGGTTGACGTCCTGCGCGAGCGCCATGCGCTGCTGCGCCACCTGGGCCTGTGCCGCGTATAGAATCTGCTCGGCCTGACGGACATCGGTGCGCGGCGCAATTCCGCCCTCCAGCCTTGCGCGGGTCAGGCGCACGCTGCGTTCGGCGCTTGCGGCCGTGTCTTCCGCGATCTTCAGCAGGCTGGCGTCGGCGGCGTAGGTCAGCCAGACATTGGCGATGTCGGAGACGAGGGCGAGCCGCACCGTCCGACCGGCGGCCTCGGTCGCGAAGTAGCGGTTGAGCTCCGCCTTTGTCAGGGAGCGGATGCGGCCGAACAGGTCGAGCTCAAAGCTGGTGACGGCTAGTCCTGCGCGATAGTCGAGGTCGGCGCCGCTTTCGCCCTCGCCGGTCGCCTCCTGCCCGGAGACGGTTGCCCCGGCATCGACATGCGGGAAGAGATTGGCGCGCTGAACGCGATACTGCTCGCGGGCCGCGGCAATGTTGGCGGCGGCGGCGACCAGGTCGCGGTTATTGGCGAGGCCAAGCTCAATCAGGCCGCGGAGCCGAGGATCCCGGAATATTTCCTGGTACGTAACTGCCGGAAGCGAGGCTTCGCTTTGCCTCACGTAGGCGTCACCTGCCGGCCACGATGGCGGCACGGCGGGAGCGGGGCGGACATAATCCGGCTCCAATGTCGTGCAGCCTGCGAGCGCCAGCGCTAGAACGGGCGCCACCGCCTTCATGCCCTGGCCTCGCGCCGCAGCCGCAGCTGTTCCCGAATATAGTTTAGGCCGTCTCGTACGCCACGCCGAACCAGCACGAAGAACAGTGGAATGTAGAAGATGGCGAGGAGGGTCGCAGTCAGCATGCCGCCGATGACCGAGGTGCCAATGGCGATGCGGCTATTGGCGCCGGCGCCGGTCGACACCGCCAACGGCAGCACGCCGAAGATGAAGGCGAAACTGGTCATCAGGATCGGTCGCAAACGGATCCGCGCCGCCTCAAGCGCCGCCTCGATAACCCGCTTGCCCTCCTTTTCGGCCCGCTCGGCAAACTCGACCATCAGGATCGCGTTCTTGGACGCAAGTCCCATCGTCGTCAGCAGGCCGATCTGAAGGTAGACGTCGTTTTGCAGGCCGCGCAGGGTCACGGCGAAAATCGCGCCGACAAGGCCGAGTGGGATGACGAGAATCACCGAGAAGGGGATCGACCAGCTTTCATAAAGCGCGGCAAGGCAGAGGAAGACGACCAGCAGCGAGATGGCATAAAGCAGTGGCGCCTGACCCGATGACAGTCTTTCCTCAAACGACTGACCCGACCAGGCGACGCCAACCCCCGGGACCTGTGCGGCCAATTCCGCAATTCGCTCCATCGCATCGCCGGTGCTCTTTCCCGGCGCCGGCTGACCCTGGAATTCATATGACTGGACGCCCTGGAACCTTGACAGGGTAACCGGCGCTGTCGACCAGCTCGTCTGGGCAAAAGAGGAGAAGGGGACCATTTCGCCCCGATTGTTGCGGACCGACCATTGGTCGATGTCGGCGGGTGCGGCACGATATGGCGCGTCTCCCTGGACGAAGACACGCTTGACGCGCCCGCGGTCGACGAAATCATTGACGTATCGCCCACCCCAGGCGGTCGCGAGGGTCGTGTTGACATCAGCCGTGTTGAGGCCAAGCGCCGAGATCCTTTCCTGATTGATGTCGACCTTGAGCGTCGCGACGTCGGGCAATTCACCGAGACGAACCTGGAACAGCTCCGGATCAGATTGCGCCATTTGCAGCAGCCGGTCGCGCGCCTTCTCGAAATTCGCCTGGCTCATGCCGCTGCTGTTCTGCAGCTGCATATTGAAGCCGCCGGATTGCCCCAGTCCCCGGATGGCAGGCGGAATCAGCGCGAAGACCTGTGCATCGCGCAGCCCGGTGAAGGCGGCACGCGCCCTCTGGGCAATGACGTCTGCGCTATTCTCGCTGCCACGGCGTTTCTCGAATTCGGAAAGGTTGATGAAGGCCTGACCGGTGTTTTGCCCGCTTGCTCCCTGTCCGCCGCCGGCAACGATGAAATAGGTCTTGAAATTATTCTTGTCTGGGCCGCGCATCAGATAATCTTCGACCCTCAGCTGCACCTCGCGCGTGCGCTCGAGCGTCGCGCCCGCCGGCAGCCGGAACTGAACCTGGGCGGCGCCCTGATCCTCGGTCGGCAGAAAGCCGGTCGGTAGCCGGAAGAACATCAGCGCCAACGCCACGCACACCGCCGCATAACCGGCGAGGAACCGCCATTTGCGATCCACTACAAAGCCCACTGTGCCCACATACCAGTCGGACATGCGCTTGAAGCCCGAATTGAATCGATCGCGCGACTGGAGCAGCATTTCGGCGGGTCGGCCGTAGCGCCGCTTCAACCGCTCATCGACATCGACATCCTGTCGCTTTGGCCTCAGTACCTGTGCCGCAAGCGCCGGGCTCAAGGTCATCGCCACGAACACCGACAGCACCATCGCGGAAACGATGGTCGCCGAGAATTGACGATAAATGACCCCGGTGGAGCCTCCGAAGAACACCATCGGCAGGAAGACGGCGCTGAGGACCAGGGCGATCGCGACCAGCGCCATCTGGATCTGGCCCATCGATTCAATGGTTGCCTCGCGGGCGCTGAGGTTCGGATTCTCCTCCATCAGCCGCTCGACATTTTCAACCACCACGATGGCATCGTCGACCAGCAGGCCGATCGCCAGCACCAGTCCGAACAGCGTCATCGTGTTGATCGAAAAATCGAGTGCATAGAGCACGCCGAATGTCCCGAGCAGGACCACCGGAATGGCGATTGCGGGGACTAGAGTCGCTCTCCAGCTTTGCAGGAAGACGAACATGACAATGATCACCAGGATCATCGCCTCGACCAGCGTCTTCACGACCTCTTCGATCGACAGCTTGATGAAATCGGAAGTGTCATATGCAAAGGCATGACGGACGCCGGGCGGATAGTTCCTGGCAATCTGTTCGACCCGCGCCTTTACCAGGTCGGCAGTCTTCAGCGCGTCGGCGCCGGGCGCGAGAAACACGGCGATGCCGGCTCCGGGGTGGCCGTTCACGCGACGGTCGACATTATAGTTTTCGGCGCCGAGCTCGACGCGCGCGACATCGCTCAGCAAGACGCGGGCGCCGCTTCCTTCCGCCTTGACGATGATGTTGCGGAATTCTTCGGTGGTCCGTAGGCGCGACTGCGCGGTCACGATTGCATTCAGCATCTGTCCAGCCATCGATGGCTGGCCGCCGACCTCGCCGGCGGCAACTTCCACATTCTGCGCGCTGATCGCATTGATCACGTCGCCCGGCATCAGCGAAAAGGAGCGAAGCTGGGCGGGATCGAGCCAAATCCGCATGGCATAGGGTGTGCCGAAAACGTTGATGTCGCCTATGCCAGGTACCCGCGCGAGGCTGTCCTGCATGTTGCTGGACAACCAGTCGGCGATGTCCATGTCGGTCAATTTGTCGGTTTCGTCGTACAACCCGACGATCAGCAGGAAGTCGGACGAAGACTTGGTGACCCTGACGCCCTGTTGCTGCACCTGTTGCGGCAAGCGGGAAAGTGCTGGCTGGACCGCATTTTGTACCTGCACCTGCGCGGTGTCCGGATCCGTCCCCTTTTCAAAGGTGACGTTGATCGCCACCTGGCCGCGCGAGCTGGACGACGATTCGAAATAGAGGAGGCCATCAAGGCCCGTGAGCTGTTGCTCCAGCACCTGTGTCACGCTGTCCTGCAGCGTCTGCGCGGACGCGCCTGGATAGGTCGCGCGGACATTGACCCTGGGCGGGGCGACGTCCGGATACTGGGCGATTGGCAGCTGGGTGATCGACCCGATGCCGACCAGCATGATGGCGATTGCGATTACCCACGCGAAAATCGGCCGATCGATGAAGACGCGCGACATCGACCGCTAGCGCCCTGCCGGCGCGGTATCGGCTGTCGCCTCGACGCGCTGCGGAGCGGCGGCCGGGACGGGCTTGATCCTGGCTTCCGGCCGAAGATTCCCAATACCCTGGGTGATGACCTTTTCCCCGGCCGCAAGACCCTGCGTCACTACCCAATTGGAGCCGCGGGTTCGCTCGGCGACGACGGTTCGCGGGACGGCGGTATTGCCGGGCCCAACAACCCACAGCGTCGCATTACCCCGCGGATCCCGCGACACCGCTGCTTGCGGAACGAGGAAGGCGGTCTTGTCGATGGCCTGGGCGAACTGGGCCCTTACGAACATTCCCGGCAGCAGCAGCGACTGGGGATTGGGAAACCGGGCACGCAAAGTAACCGATCCAGTATTGGCGTTGACCACAACTTCGGTGAACTGGACCGTGCCGGTGTGGCCATAGTCGCTGCCATCCGGCAGCGTCAGGCGGATCTGGGCCATGGTCGGCACGGCGCCCCCGCGCGTCAAGGCACGGCGCAACGCGAGCAGGTCGGAAGCCGACTGCTGGATGTCGACAAAGACCGGGTCGAGCCGGGTGATGGTGGTCAAGGGTTCGGCCTGGTTGGCGGTCACCAGCGCGCCTTCCGTGAAAGTGGAAAGGCCGATGCGACCACTGATCGGCGCCGGGACCCGGGTATAGCGCAGGTTGATCTGGGCCGTTCGCAGGGCCGCATTGTTCTGGGCGATGGCGGCGCTGGCCTGGCGGGCCTGGGCAAGCGCGTCGGTATAGTCCTGCTTCGACACGGCCTCCATTTCGGCAAGCGGCCGATAGCGTTCGGCGCGAGCCTGTGCCGCCTCGGCGCTGGCGCGGGCGCTTTGCAGGTTGGCGGTCGCCTGGGCGACCTGAGCCTGGTAGAGGCTGGGATCGATCTGATACAGCGTCTGGCCCTGCCGCACGATCGCCCCTTCCGCAAATGACCGCCGCTGGATGACGCCGGACACTTGCGGGCGAACCTCGGAAATCTGGAATGCCGCCACCCGGCCTGGCAGGGATGCCTCAACCGGTACGCTGGTCGGCTGGATCACGACGTAGCCCACCTGTATGGGGCCGCCATCGGGACCGCCGGCACCGCCTCCCGAACCGCCGCTGCCGCAGGCGGCAAGCAAGAGCCATGCACTCGTCAGGATCGCCCGGGAAAGGCTTCCGGCCAGTTGCGCTTGCTTAGCGAGCACGATTGGCCGCAGGGCTTTTGATTTGGCGACTTTCGCGTTGCATTCGTACCCCTCTCTCGCGACGGCGCTCGAGTCCGACATCCACAACTAGCGGATGGGCGGACCGGTTTCAGCCATGCGTTACGCCCTTGGCGGAAGCCGCATGACTGTTTGTCGAAGCATTTGTCACAGGAACCGAATCGAGCGTCATGGCCGGGCGATACCGCCCTGCTTGCGCTCCTTGATTCCCTCCGTTGCCCTCGCTCCATTGCGAAGGGGCAATTCACCCCTTACGTCGGACATCATGAAGCGCTCTTTCCTAATCCCGGCCGTGGCCATGCTTGTGGCTTGCGGACAGGACGGCAAGCCCCAAATCGAACTTGGCGATGCCTGGGCCAGGCCAACCCGGGGCGATGCCCCCGGGGCCGTCTACGTCACCATCGAAAACAAGGGCAGTACCGACGACCGCCTGGTCGGAGCCATGACCGACCATGCCGCCATGGCCATGATCCACCAGACCGAGCTTTCCAACGGAATTGCCCGGATGAGGATGGCCGGCGAAGTCAACATCCCGGCAGGCCAGCGCGTCCGGATGGTGCCGGGTGGGACGCATATCATGTTGGAGGGATTGCGCACGCCGCTGCGCCCCGGCGACAGCTTCAAGCTGGTCCTCAAGTTTCGCGCCAGCGGCGATGAAAAGGTGACCGTCAGGGTTGCCGAGGCGGAAGGGCAATGAGCCTTGCGCAAATCCGCCTCATCCTTTGGGTCGTGGTTGGCTTGGTGGCGGCCGGCATGGTCGTTCTTCTGTGGAAACATTCGACTCCCGACCAGCCAGCGTTCTCGGAAACGTCGATCGGCACGTTTGGCGGCCCCTTCACGCTGACTGCTTCCGATGGCAAGCCGTTCTCCAGCAACCAGCTCAACGGCAGGCCGGCAGCCGTCTTCTTCGGCTTCACTCACTGCCCCGACGTCTGTCCGACGACCCTGGCCCGGCTCGTCAAGCTGCGCCGGGAGCTCGGCAAGGGCAACGAGGCACTGTCGATCGTCTTCATCAGTGTTGATCCGGAGCGCGATACGCCGGCCGAGGTCGACAATTATCTGAAGCTGTTCGAAACCCCGCTGGTGGGCCTGACCGGCACGCCGTCTCAAATCGACCAGGTCAAGAAGCAGTTCGGGATCTATTCGCGGAAGGTCGAGCAGCCGGGTGGCGGGTACAGCGTCGACCACACGGCATCCGTCATCCTGCTGGATCGTAACGGCCAGTTTGTCGCCACCCTGTCACCCGAAGAGGGGGATGCCGTCGCCCTCGACAAGCTCCGCCGGATTATCGTCTAGTCGAGCCGCGCAGCCACGCGTTCCAGGAGCCGGTCCATCGCCACCTGGGCTTCGGGCTCTTCGAGGTTCGGCGTGTGGCCGACGTCGGGGACGACGACCAGCTCGGCATCGCCGTTCAACCGTTCCACCATCTTTTGCGCGACATCCGCCGATAGCAGGTCCGATCGCTCGCCGCGAAGGATCAGGACTGGTCGACCTCCCAGCGCCTCATAAAGGTGCCAGTTGGCGCCCTGCGGACCTTCGGTCGCCGCGCGAAAATTCTCGGCGATCCGCATGTCGTACTGGAATCGGATGCCGTCCGGCGCCTCATACATGATGCGGTGGGCGAAGCGTTCCCATTCCCCTGCTCCCCACTTCGGGAAAACATCGCGGTTGCGCTCCGCCAGCACCGTGACTGCCTGGTCCCAGCTTTCAAACGCCACTTCCCGTCCGACATAGCCGCTGATCCGGTCGATCCCGGCTTCGTCGATTTCCGGGCCGATGTCGTTGAGGATCGCGCCGGCAATGCGGTCGGCGTCAGTCGACGCGAACAACATCGTGCAGATGCCTCCAAGCGACGTGCCGAAGAATATGGCGTCGGCAATTCCCTCCTGGTCGAGCAGCTTCAATATGTCAGCGACATAATAGTGCGGCGTGTAGCGGCTGGGGTCCGGATCGCTGTCGCTGAGGCCGCGTCCTCTCAGATCCACGCAGATCACCCGCCATTTCCCGGCATATCGCTCGGCTACCGGCTCGAAATCGCGGGCATTTCGCGTCAGGCCCGGTAGACAAAGGATCGGCGGCTTGTCGCGCGGACCTTCATAATCGCGGTAATGGAGTCGAAGCCCTTCTGCACTGTACCAGAAACGGTCTGTCCAACTCGGCATTACTTCCCCCGGCTTCCTGCCTCCTCTATCGCGAGGCAATGGCCGCTCCGCAACCCGTACCGATCCTTGAGCTTGGCCAAAACTTCTACGACGCGGTCCAGCCCGCCAAATTCCCACAATGCACTCCCCGCTTCCTCAATCGTCGCTGGGCAGCCAGGGTTGGGCTCGGCAGTCTTTCCGATGCGGAATGGGCCCGGCACCTCTGCCTTTTCGAACCACTGGCCGGCAACCTTAAGGAACCGCTGGCGCTTCGCTATCACGGCCATCAGTTTCGCGTGTACAACCCGGAAATCGGCGACGGCCGCGGCTTCCTTTTTGCCCAGTTGCGTGATGACCGGGGCCGCCTGCTCGACCTTGGCACGAAGGGCAGCGGCCAGACGCCATACAGCCGCACTGCCGACGGGCGGCTGACCCTGAAGGGCGGGGTGCGCGAAGTGCTGGCAACCGAGATGCTGGAAGCGCTCGGCGTCAACAGCTCAAAGACCTTCGCCCTGTTCGAGACTGGCGAGGAACTGTGGCGCGGTGACGAGCCTTCCCCTACCCGGTCCTCGGTGCTGACGAGGCTGGGCCACGGGCATATCCGCATCGGCAACTTTCAGCGCTTTGCCTATTTCAACGATGCCGAGAGCATCGCGAAGCTAACGCGCTATTGTCTCATCCACCTGCTTGACGAGCCGATCGGCGAGGATGCGGTTAATGCCGCGCGCCTGCTCGACCGCGTCTGCGCGGCGACTGCGACGCTGGCGGCAAGCTATATCGCCGCGGGCTTCGTCCATGGCGTGCTCAACAGCGACAACATCAACATCACCGGCGAAAGCTTCGATTACGGCCCCTGGCGCTTCGCACCCGAATGGGACGAGGAGTTCGTCGCCGCCTATTTCGACCAGATCGGCCTATATGCGTTCGGCCGGCAGCCCGAGGCGATCCATTGGGACGTGGCGCAGCTGGCGGGCTGCCTGGCGATGATCGGCGAAGCCCAGGCCCTGTCCGACCTGCTGGCATCCTGGCCGTCGAAATTCGAAGCGGCTCTGGTCGACCGGATCCTGCTGCGCCTGGGCGTGGAGAGACGCGGCAGCGACGAGGATAGGCCGCTGGCGTCGGCCGCCATCAAGGCACTGAGATCGCGGATTGTCGGAATCGACCGCTTTTTCTTCGACTGGCGCGGCGGGCGGGTTCCGTTGAACGACGTCTATCAAGCGGAGGAATTCGACGAGCTTCGGGCCAGGCTCGAAGGGCGTACCCGTGTCCTCTTGCACCCCTATTGGTCTGACCCTGCGCCCTGCTCGATGCACATCGACGAGGTGGAGTCGATCTGGGCCGCAATTGCCGATCAGGATGATTGGGCTCCCTTTGAGTCCAAAATTGAGGCAATCCGGCGGATGGGCGAGGCCATGCAAGGTTCCAGCGGTGCGTAACGCCGGTGGAAAAAGGGCCGAGGGGGACGCCATGAGGTCGGAGTGAGGAAATTTGCCATCCCACAGGTGGCAGGCTTTTCCTCACTCGGCTTGACCGGCGACATTGCGGCTGGTTAGGCGCGCAAAGCGTGCGGGAGATTCAATGAGCCGCGAAATCATCGTCTCGACCGAGCCCGCGACCGGCGCGGAGATCTGGTCAGGTCCGGTTGGCGATGCCGCCGCCGAGGTCGCCGCTGCCCGCGCAGCATGGCCCGAATGGGCTGCTCATTCCGTTACCTATCGGATGGAGGCATTGCGCCGCTTCGCGAATGTCGTCCGCGCCCGGGAAGCGGAGTTCGCGGAGTTGATCGCCCGCGAAACCGGCAAGCCCTTCTGGGAAGCCAGGACCGAGGTCAATTCGGTCGTCGCCAAGGTCGAGATCTCTATTGCGGCCTATCTGGAACGGACGCCGACCAACCGGCTGGAAGCGGCGATGGGCAACAAGGTCGCCGTTCGCCACAAGCCGCACGGGGTCCTTGCAGTGTTGGGTCCCTATAATTTCCCGGCGCACCTGCCCAATGGCCATATTGTCCCGGCGCTGATCGCGGGCAATGCGGTGGTGTTCAAGCCGTCGGAAAAAACGCCGGCAACCGGCAGCTATCTGGTCGACTGCTTTCATGAAGCCGGCGTCGCTGACGGCGTGGTCCGACTGTTGATCGGCGGCCCTACGGAGGGCAAGGAATTAGCCGCTGAGGCAGGAATTGATGGATTGCTTTTCACCGGATCGGTTGGAGCAGGCATGGCGCTTCACCGCCAGTTCGCCGAGACTCCGAACAAGATCCTGGCGCTGGAGCTGGGCGGCAACAACCCAATCGTCGTGTGGGATGCGCCCGACCTTCAAGGTGCCGCGACGATTGTCGTTCAATCGGCCTTTCTGTCCGCCGGCCAGCGTTGCACGGCCGCGCGCCGGCTGATCGTCGAAGACGGCCGCCACGAGGAGTTGGTTACCGAAATCTGCAAGCTCATGGACCGGATTATCGTCGATCATCCGATGGCAGACCCGCAGCCATTCATGGGGCCCGTAATTGATCTCGTCACGGCCGACATCCTGCAAGACCGCTTCATGGGATTGATGATGAAGGGTGGAAAGCCAATCCGCCGCCTCGAGCGGCCTTACGAAGAACGGCCATATCTGACCCCATCCCTGATTGACATGACCGGCGCCAAGGACCGGCTTGATGAGGAATTGTTCGGGCCGGTCCTGCAGTTGATCCGGGTCAAGGATTTTGACGCGGCGATCGACGAAGCGAACAATACGAGGTTCGGCCTGGCGGCGAGCGTGCTGACCAAGAACCCGGCGCTCTATGACCGCTTCTGGGCCAATGTCCGATCGGGCGTGATAAACTGGAATCGACCGACCAATGGCGCGCCCTCAAACGCCCCTTTCGGCGGCGTTGGCTTCAGCGGCAATCATCGACCCAGCGCTTATTACGCGGCCGACTATTGCGCATATCCGGTTACAAGCGTCGAGGCAGAAAGCACCAGATCGGTGATCGATGAAGGTCTTCGGGATGCATATGTGTCCGGGAAATAGCAGATGCGTTGACACCCGCCGCAGCCAGGCGTTTAATAGTCGGATGGGGACCGCGATCACCCCATGAGGCGATAGGCTGAAGCATCGCGTCCTAGCAAGGAAAGGGACGCCTTATGCCTGCCTTCAATTCCATCACTTCCGATAAGCTGTTCCGCCTGATCGGGACTTCCAATTGTCCGGCGATCGTTGATGTCCGGCCCGACCCGCAGATGCCCATTCCTTCATCGGTCCAGCGGCCCGCCGAGCGCGCCGCGGAATGGGCAAGCGCATTTGCGCACCGGCAGGTTGTCGTGACCTGTGCCCATGGCCAGGAACGCAGCGCCGGCGTAGCCGCCATCCTCCGCAGCGAAGGGATCAATGCCGAAATACTCGAAGGCGGCGTGGCGGCGTGGTGCGATGCGGGCCTGCCGACGATCGAGGCGGCCAAGGTGCCGGCGCGCGACGAGCGTGGACGAACCTTGTGGGTCACGCGCGCGCGCCCGAAAGTCGACCGGATTGCCTGCCCTTGGCTCATTCGGCGGTTTGTCGACCCCGAGGCGATCTTCCTGTTCGTCGCGCCGTCGGAAGTCGCCGGAGTGGCCGAGCGTTTCAATGCAACGCCGTTCGATGTGGATGGTGTCTTCTGGAGCCATCGCGGCGAGCTGTGCACCTTCGACACCATGGTCGAGGAGTTCGGCCTTGGCGGGATTGAAGCGCTGCAGCGGCTAGCGGTGATCGTCCGCGGAGCCGATACCGCCCACCCTGAAATCGCACCACAGGCTGCCGGCCTTCTTGCTGCCTCGCTCGGCCTGTCACGAATGCATAGCGACGACCTGGCACAGCTAGAGGACGGCATGATCCTCTATGACGCCTTCTTCCGCTGGTGCCGGGACGCAGTTGATGAAACGCACGATTGGGTATCGCACAAACCCAGGCAGCGCCGTCAGACCGTGGACGCATAATGCCCGCTGAAGCCGGCGCACCTAGCCTGCTTGCGGTGTTCGCTCGCTTCCTTCGCTTCGGCCTGCTCGCCTGGGGCGGACCGGTGGCGCAGATCGCGATGATCAAGCGCGAGCTGGTCGACGACGACCAATGGCTGACGCCGCAGCGCTTTAACCGACTGCTCGCCGTCTATCAGGTGCTGCCGGGCCCGGAAGCGCACGAACTTTGCGTCCACCTCGGGATGATGCGGCGGGGCAGGCTCGGCGGTCTGCTCGCTGGACTGGGCTTCATGTTGCCGGGGTTCGTCCTGATGCTGACGCTGGCCTGGCTCTATCGGCGGCTCGACCTGGACCAGCCCCTGATCGCGTCCGCTTTCCTTGGCGTTCAGATCGGCGTGATCGCGCTGATCGTCCGGGCCGTTCACCGCATCGGCGAGCATGTGCTGATCGATCGATGGCTGTGGGTGGTTGGTGCGGCAAGCGCGGTCGGCTCATTTCTTGGCGTCAGCTTCTGGGTCATCCTGCCGGTGGCCGGCCTGTTCTACGCCTCGGTCGCCGCGGGGCGGGTCGGATTGGCTGCGGCTGTAGCCCTGTTCGGTCTGGCACTGGCCAGCTGGACTTTCTCGGAGTCGAGCCTGGCCATGGCCACCACTTCGACAGGCAAATTGGTCGCCGCCGGTTCCGTTGGCGCGGCGGCCCTGTTCCTGTCCGGCCTGAAGGCAGGCCTGCTGACCTTTGGCGGCGCCTACACTGCCATTCCATTTGTCCGCCACGACGCTGTCGGGCGGGGTTGGATCGGTGAGGGCCAGTTCCTCGACGGCCTGGCACTGGGTGGGATCATACCCGCCCCGTTGATCATTTTTGCGACCTTTGTCGGCTATCTGGCCGGCGGATTGCCGGGCGCGCTGGCAATCACGGCCGGCATGTTCCTGCCTGCTTTCGGATTCGCATTGCTGTTCTACGATCGGCTGGAACGGGTGATCGAGGATGAACGCCTGCACCGACTGCTGGAGGGTGTCGCGGCCGGCGTCGTCGGGCTGATCGCGGTCACGGCGCTACAGCTCGGCTGGAATGTGGCGCAGTCGGTGCCCTCGCTGGCCCTCGGCTCGACGATCTTCGTTGCGTCGCTGGCCCTGCTCTACCTGTGGAAGTCCAAGCTCAACGTGCTTGGCGTCGTGATTGGTTCGGCATTGCTGGGCGGTCTGTTTGGAACCGGCACGCCATGAGCAGCAACCCAGATACCGAAGCGTTGATCATCACCGGTCGCGATATCCGGCGCGTCATGAAACCCTCGGATTATCTGGCGGCGGTGGACCTGGCATTCCGGGCGGCGGCGATGGGCAAGGCCCGTTCACCGATGCCAATGCACCTGCCGATGACGCATGGGGCGTTCCACGGCAAGGGTGCCAGCATCACGCTCGGGCGCGACTATGTCGCCGTAAAGGTGAACGGCAACTTCCCCGATAATCCGGCCAGGCTGGGGCTGCCGACGATCCAGGGCGCGATCCTGCTGTTCGACGGCAGCAATGGCAGGCTGCTCGCCGTTCTCGACTCGATCGAGGTGACGCTACGCCGAACGGCTGCGGCAAGCGCGTTGGCGGCGAAGCTGCTGGCACGACCAGAATCGTCAACCCTGCTGATCTGCGGCTGCGGTGAACAAGGCCGGGCCCATGTGGAGGCGATCCGTGAAGTCCTGCCGATCGAGCGCTGCCTGCTTTGGGATCGCGATCAGGTGCGCTCCGAGCAGCTCGCTACTGAGCTCGAAGGC
>DASTOV010000089.1:0-24562 GCA_035720125.1 Sphingomicrobium sp.
TGAAACCGGAGCACAGTCTTCGGGGAGAGGGTGGTATGCGCCGTGTATCGTTGGCGCTGCTGGTGTCGGTCACGCTCGCGGGCTGCGTCCAGACCCGTCAATATGCCGATGTCGAATTCACGCCGCCGCAGGGTGACTACAAGCTGCTGGTCATGCGGCCGGACGTCAGTGTGGGATCGATCACCACCGGGGGAATGGTCGAGCCGAGAGCCGACTGGACCGAACAGGCGCGGGCCAACTTCCTGGCCGCACTCAAGGCACAGCAGGCGGCGCGCGGCGGCAACATTTTCGTCATGGACCGTCGTGACTCCCTTTCCGGGGTGGATCCCGACACGATCGCAGAGCTGGAACGGCTGCATTATGCCGTCGCCAGTTCCATCGCGCTTCATCGCTATTCCGGTGCCTATCTCCCGACCAAGCGCAACAAGGGTCTCGACTGGACCCTGGGCGAGGAGGCGGTCGCGCTCGGCCGACGCAGCGGCTACGACTATGCGCTGTTCCTCTATGCCGAGGACCGCCATGCCTCTGGCGGCCGCGTCGCCCTGCAGGCGCTCGGAATTGCGGGTTGCTTCGTCGGCTTCTGCGCCCCGACTGTCGGCGGGTCGGGGCAGTTCGGCTATGCCAGCCTGGTCGACCTTCGGACCGGAGAGGTCGTCTGGTTCAACATATCGCAGGCCAGCAGCCAGGTCGCCGGGATCAAGTTCGGCGACATCCGCACGCCAGAAGGTGCGGCGGAGATGGTCGACCGGCTGCTCAATCGGATGAAACCCGGCCGGAATATCCGCGGCCAGGAGCCGGCGCGATGAGCCTGGAGCTGAGCCGCCGGGCAATGCTGGGCGGCGCGGGCGCGATGACCGCGGCGCTAACTGCCGGCATGGCCGAAGCACGCATCCTGCCCAATCAGATGATTCCCCTGATCGGTCCTGGCTATCGCGCCGTCGACCAGGACGAAAAGGGCATGTGGCAGCAAATGGAGCGGGTGGAGGAGGAAGTCGCCGGCTCCAACCTGCTGATCAAGGATGAGCCGCTGACCCGCTATTTGGGCGAACTGATCGGCAAGGTTGGCGGCCCGGCGGCCAGGGACATGCGCATCTACCTGGCGCGAATCCCCGAGTTCAACGCGATCATGTTCCCGACCGGCTTTACGGTCATATTCTCCGGCCTGCTTCTCCGGATGCGCAACGAGGCACAGCTGGCCGGCGTCATTGCGCACGAAAGTTCTCACTTCCTGCGCAAGCACCAAATCCGGCAGTGGCGCGACATAAGGCGAAAAACGGACATCTTCTCCTTCCTCGTCATGGGGACGGGATTGGCAGGCGGGGCGGCAGGCATTTATGCGGGCGACCTGGTCCAGCTCGCCCAGCTCGGCACGATCATCTCGATCCTGAAGTACAACCGCACCTTGGAGGCGGAAGCCGACGCGATGGGCGTCAGGCTGCTGGCCGAAGCCGGCTACGACCCGATGGCAATGAGCGAAACCTGGCAGCAGCTGATCGGCGAGCTGGACCTCAGCGCCAAATATCGCCGGAAGCGCCGTGAGCGTGACTTCGCGATCTTTTCGACCCATCCGTCACCCGATGCGCGCATGGCCGACCTCAGCCTGTCGGCTGCCGAGGTGCGTCAGCCGGGTAGACCTTATGACGACCATCGTGCCCGATATCTGGCCGCCTTGGCGAAGCTTCGGCCGACGCTGCTCGACGACCAGGTCAAGCTGAACGACCCGGGAGCGAGCCAATATGTCGTCAACACGCTTGCCAGGGACGGGTGGAACGGACTGCTGCGCTTCTACGAAGGGGAAATCTGGCGATTGCGCAATAGCCAAAGCAAGGGCGACGAAGCCCGGGCTGCGGAGGGATATGCCGCTGCCGTCGGCTATCCGGATGCGCCGGCCGATGTATGGCGCTGGCACGGCATCATGCTGTTGAAACAAGGGCGTTCGGCGGAAGCCCGCGCAGCGTTCGCCCGCTACCTCCAGCTTGCCCCCAATGCCCCCGATGCTGCGCTGGTTCGCCAGATGATGGCCGGTTGAGGAGAATCTCCATGTGTCGCAGGCCAATCCTGTTCCCCTTGATTGCGGCAGCCTTGCTGACCGGTTGTGCGTCGGGAAGCGGCGGCAGCTTCGGCTACGGTGGCTACTCGCTGGTCCAGGTCAAAGAAACGCGCGTTGGCGATGTTTCCATGGCCGTCACTCCGCCTCGCGAATGGAACAAGATCTCGGCCAGCCTCCTCGTCGACATCCACGCGGTGGAGGACTGGACCCAGAACGGGCCCTATCTTGACGGGATCAGCTTCGTCACGGGCCTGAAGGACGGCAAGGCGCTGGTTCATCAGCGCAGCCGCGACGATCGGCAGGTGCCCAAGTTCCGGTCGAACATGACATCGCCCGAAATTGCGGCGATGATTGAAAGCCTGTTCCGGGTGCGGGCCGGTGCCGTCGACTTCAAAACCGTCGCGCTCGCCCCTAGAACCTTCATGGGGTTCAATGGCTTTCAATATGATTATGAGCACCTGGACGGTGACGAAGTCCGCCGAAAGGGCCGCGCCGTGGGCGCGGTAATCGACGGGCGGCTCTACCTCATCCTGTTCGATGCCGCCCGGTCCCACTACTACAATGCGCTGCTCCCGGACTTCGAGGCGATCGTCAGGTCGGCGAGGCTTGTCTAGCGACTGACTGGATCAGGTGGCGGAGGTGGTTCCGGCTCGCCGGGAAGCGGAGGAACCTTGCCAGGCTCTTCGTCGGGGGCTGGGTTGTCGGGGTGCGGCGGGCGGCTGGCCATTTCTATTCTCCTGGCGCGGAAGTTCCCGGCGCGGGGATATCGACATCGGGTGCGACCGGCGGCGCTTCGGGCGGAGGTACGGTCGGCTGGGCCGGCTGGCCGGGCTGGACAGGTTCCGGAGGCTGCGGCGGCGTTTCCGGAGGCGTAGGGTTTGGCTGCTGCATGACGTGATTACTCCTTCAGCAACATAACCCAGCCGTGCAAAGTGAGTTGCACGCCCCGCTGCTCTTGCCCCGGCGGCGATCCTTGCTATAGGCCGCCAACCTTCAAGCGTCCGCGCGCGCGTGGCGGAATTGGTAGACGCGGCAGGTTTAGGTCCTGTTGTCGAAAGATGTGGGGGTTCGAGTCCCTCCGCGCGCACCATTTCCGCGCACAGGGTATCCGTGGGATGCCCGAGCACGGAAATCCGCGCAGCCCGTCCAGGGACGGGCAAGCACGGAGAGCGCGGAAGCTCAACTGTTTAGGAATTTGAAGCCGTGACCATGAAGACCGTCGAGACGGAAAATGAGGGCCTGAAGCGGGCCTACACGCTCACCATCCCCGCCAAGGACATCGACGCGCGCGTCGAAGGCGAGGTCAAGCGGATCGCACCTACCGTGCGCATGCCCGGCTTCCGCCCTGGCAAGGTCCCGCCGAACCTCATCCGCAAGATGCACGGCGAGGCGTTGATGCGCGACGCGCTCAACACCGCGGTGCAGGACAGCGTGCAGAAGCTGCTTGTCGACCGGAAGCTTCGTCCGGCGATGCAGCCGGAAGTGGAACTCGACGATGGATATGAAACAGGCAAGGATGCCGAAGTTCATGTTCGGCTGGAAACGCTGCCGGAAGTGCCCGCGCCGAAGATCGCAGGGCTAAAGCTCGAGCGCCTGACTGTCGCGGTCGATGACGCCTCAATCGATGAAAAGCTGGAGCAGCTCGCAGCGTCCCAGACTCGCTTCGAAGACTCCAAAAAGGGCCACAAGGCCGCCAAGGCCGACCAAGTCGTGATCGACTTCGTCGGCAAGGTCGACGGCGTCGCATTCGATGGCGGTACCGGCACCGACATGCCGGTCGTGCTGGGCTCAGGTCAGCTGATCCCGGGCTTTGAGGACCAGTTGGTTGGCGTAAAGGCTGGTGAAGAAAAGCAGATCGAAGTGACGTTCCCTGCCGATTATCCGGCGGAAAATCTCAAGAGCAAGGTCGCCACCTTTGAGATCAGCGTCAAGGCGGTGAAGGTTGCCGGCAAGACCAAGCTGGACGATGAGTTCGCCAAGCAGCTGGGTCTCAACGACCTCGATCAGCTCAAGGGCCTTTTGCGCGACCAGCAGGAGCAGGAGCTCAACGGTCTTACCCGCACGCACATGAAGCGGCGCCTGCTCGACCAGCTGGCGGCAGATCACAACTTCGACGTGCCGCCGTCAATGGTTGATGCCGAATATCAGAACATCATGGCGCAGCTGCGCCACGAGGCGAGTCACGAAGCCGATCCTGCGGCGGCCCTCAAGGAAATCGAGGCGGACGCCGAGGATTATCGCAGCATCGCGGTGCGCCGCGTGCGACTGGGCCTGCTACTGAGCGAGATTGGCGCGGCCAACAACATCGAAATTAGCAACCAGGAAATGAACCGGCTGATTGGCCAGGCCGCCGCCCAGTACCAGCCAAAGGATCGCGACGCCTTCGTCCGTTACATCCAGCAGAACCCGATGGCGGCTGCCCAGCTTCGCGCTCCGTTGTATGAGGACAAGGTCGTCGATTTCCTTTTCTCCAAGGCCGAGATCAGCGACCGTACGGTAAGCCGCACGGAACTGGAGGCAGATCTCGAGAGCGAGGAAATGCATGTCCATGGTCCGGGCTGCGGCCACGACCATCATGACGAGGTGAAGCCGAAGAAAGCCGCGGCGAAGAAGCCGGCCGCCAAGAAGGCGGACGCGGCCCCGGCAAAGGCCGAACCCAAGAAGCCCGCGGCGAAGAAGGCTGTCGCTCCTGCGAAGGCCGACAAGCCGGTGGCGAAGAAGGCTGCTGCTCCGGCGAAGGCCGAGAAGGCGGCGCCCAAGAAGGCTACTGCCGAAGCTAAGGCGCCTCCCAGGAAGGCTCCCGCGAAGAAGAAATAATCGTCATTCCAGCGAAGGCTGGAATCTTTTGCCTGCATTATGCACTAGTAGCAGGAGATTCCCGCTTCCGCGGGAATGACGGGGGGATTTGGATGAACGACAGCCTGCGGATCGCCGTCATCCTGCCTTGCTACAATGAAGAAGCGGCGATCGCGGAAACGGTCGCCGGCTTTAAGCACGCGCTGCCTGCCGCGACGATTTATGTCTATGACAACAACAGTCGCGACCGGACGGCAGAAATCGCGCGTTCGGCCGGCGCGCTGGTCCGGACCGAGCGACAACAGGGCAAGGGCCATGTGGTTCGCCGGATGTTCGCTGACGTCGACGCCGACGTCTATGTCATGGCAGATGGCGACCTGACATATGACCCCAATGCCGCGCCGGAAATGGTTCGGATGCTGGTCGAAGAACAGCAGGACATGGTTGTCGGAATCCGCCAGCATGAAGTGGCGGAGGCCTATCGCGGCGGGCACGTCCTCGGCAACCGGCTGTTTACCGGCCTGCTTGCACGTCTGTTTGGGCGAAGCTTCACCGACATCTTCTCGGGCTACCGGGTCTTTTCACGCCGATTCGTGAAAAGCTTTCCGGCATTATCGCAAGGATTCGAAATCGAGACCGAGATCAGCGTCCATGCGCTCGAGCTTCGCATGCCGGTCGGCGAACTGGCCACCAGCTATGGTGCGCGGCCGGAAGGATCCGCCTCGAAACTGTCGACATATCGCGACGGGTGGCGGATCCTGAAGACGATCGGAACCCTGTACCGGATCGAACGGCCGGTGCTGTTCTACGGATCGATCGCGGTGCTGCTGCTCCTGGCAGCCGTCATTCTCGCCGTTCCGTTGCTTGTGACCTATCTCGAAACGGGATTGGTGCCCCGCTTCCCGACGGCGATCCTTGCGACCGGGCTGGTGATCGTCGGGGTCCTCAGCTTCCTCGCCGGACTGATCCTCGATACCGTGACCCGCGGCCGCCGCGAGATGCGCCGCTTGGCCTATCTTGCCTATCCCGCACCGGGACGCCCCGGCGAGGCTTGAACCTTTTTCGGATCGGGCCGATGTAAGCCGCAGCACAATTCAAGGACCCGCCATTCTCATGGACCATCAAGACATCGTTTCCGGCCTCGTCCCCATCGTTATCGAACAGTCGAACCGGGGCGAGCGCAGCTTCGACATCTATTCGCGGCTGCTGCGCGAGCGGATCGTCTTCATCACCGGTCCGATCGAGGACCATATGGCCTCGCTGATCACCGCCCAGCTGCTCTTCCTGGAGTCCGAGAACCCGAAAAAAGACATTTTCATGTACATCAACTCGCCGGGCGGCGTGGTGACGGCCGGCCTCGCGATCCACGACACGATGCAATACATCCGGCCCAAGGTCAGCACCGTCTGCATCGGGCAGGCCGCATCGATGGGCAGCTTCCTGCTTTGCGCAGGTGAGCCGGGCATGCGTATCGCGCTCACCAACAGCAGGATCATGATCCACCAGCCGTCGGGCGGCGCCCAGGGCATGGCTTCGGACATCGAGATCCAGGCGCGCGAGATCTTGCGCATGCGCACTCGCCTCAACTCGCTTTACGCCAAATACACCGGCCAGGACATCGAGGAGATCGAGAAAGCGATGGACCGCGACAAGTTCCTGGAGGCCGACGAGGCCAAGGAATTCGGTCTGATCGACGAGGTGTTCGATCGGCGGCCCGACATCGGCGAAGGCGACACGAGCGGGGCCGCCGACGTAACGCCAGCGTAGGGCCCCATCCGCCAGGTCGCCGCCTTGCCCTATCGGATCGTCGGCGACGGAGCCGAGGCACTGGTCCAACTGCTTCTGGTGACGACGCGCACGACCGGCCGCTGGATCATCCCGAAGGGCAATGTCGACTTCAACATGTCGCCATATCGGGCGGCGGAGCAGGAAGCCGAGGAGGAAGCCGGCGTCAGAGGCGAGATCGCCAGGCAGCCGATCGGCGTATTTCGTTACCGGAAGCGGCTGTGCAGCGGCATCACGGCCACGGCCAAGGTGGTCGTCTTCCCGCTTCGCGTAACCGAAGAGCTCGACGATTGGCAGGAACGGAGCGTCCGCCTCAGGAAATGGTTCTCAGCCGATGAGGCGATGGAGGCGGTTGGCGAACTGGACCTTCGCGAGATCATTCGGTCGTTCTGGCCTAGGTCGCCCTAAACAATTCGCTTTTCACTGGGCGGATGCGCGATATTGTCGGTCGCGAATCTTGAGCGCGCCGGGGGGGGATAGCGTGGACTTTTTGCTTCTTACGGTGGCGGCATTTGCGTTGGGGTCAGCACCCGTCCCTGTCCATCAGGCGTCGGCTTCCAGTGAACGATCAGGTTCACATACCCGGAGTTCGAAAGAGGATCCGGTCAGCCAAAATATTTCCGACTATCATGAAGGCATGTATGCCGACGACTTTCGGAAAGCGCTCGAGGCGGCCAAGCGCCTGGAGCCTGGTCCTGACAATCGGGCGGGATCAGCGATCGTTGCGGTCATGCGGGCGTCGGCGCTGCTCGGACTGAAGCAGGAGGAAGAAGCAGCCAAGCTGATCGCTGAAGCCGAAAAGCTGGCGCCGCAGGAGCCCGAGGTGCAAACGACCCTGTTTCTGGGATCGATGCTTGCCGACCGCTTCGACGTTGCCGCGGACGCATTCGATCGCATGATCGCTCGCGCACCCGACAAGGTTCGTGAGCAGGACGTCGAGCTCGTTTGGCACTTCCTGCGCAACGAGCCCGAGGGCCAGGACAAGCGAAACCAAGACCGCCGTATCGCGCTTGCCGAGCTAGGCTTTGCCGCTGAATCACCTTCTGGCGATTACTTTACGAAGGGCGCCATCGAAATCCTAGTCAAACGAGGGGAAATCCCAGCGGCGGGAGATTTGCTTCGCTACATTGATGAGCCTCGAATTATCGAAGATCTACTGATCCAAAAGCGCTACTCGGCGTTCTGGCCCGAGCTGGAAGCTCGCGTGGGGCCGCGACTTGAAAAAGTGCGAACGTCGGCTGTGCAATCAGCGCAACGTGCCTTTCAACAAGCTCCTGGCGATCATGAAAAACTTCAGGAACTGGCTAACGCGCTCCGCTATGCGCGACGCTACGCGGAGGCAGTATCATTGCAATCGATGCTGCCTTCATCGCGCCAGGCGATGGCCTTGGCTGACCGGGAAATGGGCTGGGCTGTCAATAATGTCGCGCTGGCCTTGCACGAGAGCGGCCAGCCGGATGAGGCCGACCGGCTGTTCGCGCTCCTCAATGAAGTACCGATGGAGGATGGCGGCTGGCGAGTGAGCATGATCATTAACCGCGTCGACCTACTGGTTGCGGATGGCAAGTTCGACAAGGCGATGCTGCTTATGGCGACTACAGAGGACTCGGCCGCGAAGAATGGGAGCGCCTACGCACAACAACTTGTCCGCCGGTTGAAATTCTGCACGATGACCGGGCTTGGCCGGAAAGACGAAGCTGAAAAGCTGCGGCCGGATCTGATTGAACATGCCAAGGATGCTCGTGCCTCAACGATCGATGGCCTGGTTTGCGCGGGTGACCTTGAAGCGGCAGAGGAGTTGGTCCTCGCCTCGTTGAAGGAAGATGAGGATTTTGGCGAGGATTTCGTCCGTGTTCTCCAAGCGAAGCCGCTGACCGCGGATGACCCTACTATTTGGTCCAAGGGCTGGAAGGAGCTCCGGGCTAGGCCCGCCGTCGCAGCCGAGTTCGAGCGGCTGGGGCGCGACATGCCGGATCGATTCCTTCCGCCCCCGATCGCCGACTGACAGTCGCGGCGGCATCTTGCCGCCTTGGCCGGGACGTTCCATATTTGGGACAGGCACTTGGAAGCGTGAAGCGCGTTAACCCATCTGCCAGTTTGATTGTGCGATAAACCGGTCTAGCATGACCGGGCGGCTGTGGATGCGGCCGCGATGAAGACAAGGGATTGTATGACCAAGCTTTCCGGCGGCGGCGACAGCAAGAGCACGCTTTACTGCAGCTTCTGCGGCAAGTCGCAGCATGAGGTCCGCAAGCTGATTGCAGGCCCGACCGTCTTCATTTGCGATGAATGCGTCGAGCTGTGCAACGACATCATCCGCGAAGAAACCAAGTCCGCCCTGGTCAAGACGCGCGACGGCGTCCCGACACCGTCCGAGATTTACAAGGTGCTCGACGATTATGTCATCGGGCAGCAGCGCGCCAAGCGCGTCCTGTCGGTCGCGGTCCACAACCATTACAAGCGTCTTGCCCACGGCTCCAAGACAGGGACCGATGTCGAGCTGGCCAAATCGAATATCCTGCTGATCGGACCGACCGGCTGCGGCAAGACTTTGCTGGCTCAGACGCTGGCGCGGATCCTCGACGTGCCGTTCACCATGGCCGACGCGACAACGCTGACCGAGGCCGGCTATGTCGGCGAGGATGTCGAGAATATCATCCTGAAGCTGCTCCAGGCTTCCGACTATAATGTCGAGAAGGCGCAGCGCGGCATCGTCTACATTGATGAAATCGACAAGATTTCGCGCAAGTCCGACAATCCTTCGATTACGCGTGACGTGTCGGGCGAAGGCGTGCAGCAGGCGCTCTTGAAGCTGATGGAGGGCACCACAGCCTCGGTCCCGCCACAGGGCGGCCGCAAGCATCCGCAGCAGGAATTCCTGCAGGTCGACACGACGAACATATTGTTCATCTGCGGCGGTGCTTTCGCCGGCCTTGAAAAGATCATCGGCGATCGGCTGCAGGGCAAGTCGATCGGCTTCGGCGCCCATGTCGCAGCGCCCGAGGACCGGCGCGCTGGCGACGTTCTCAAATCGACGGAGCCGGAAGACCTGCTGAAGTTCGGCCTGATCCCCGAGTTCATCGGCCGCCTGCCGGTCATTGCCACGCTCGAGGACCTCGACGAGGAAGCGCTGGTCAAGATCCTGGTCGAACCGAAGAACGCTTTGGTGAAGCAGTACCAGAAGCTCTTCGACATGGAGGATGTCGAGCTGGGCTTCTCCGACGAGGCGCTGCATGCCGTCGCCAAGAAGGCGATCGAGCGCAAGACCGGCGCCCGCGGCCTGCGGTCGATCCTGGAAGGCATATTGCTCGACACCATGTTCGACCTGCCCTCGATGGAGGGTGTCGACGAGGTTCATATCGACAAGGACGTCGTGGGCGGCACCAAGGACCCGGTCCGCGTTTATGCCAAGAAAGACAAGACTGCTTCCTCGGGCGACGCGGCCTAAGGCGTGGCGGGGGCAGTCCAGCCGGCCCGGCTGTTCGACGACAGTTTCCTGAAGTTCCTGCCGGTCGCCCTGCGCGAGCCGCGTCGAGCCTGGCTGGCGATCCTGACCGGCTGGGCGCTCAGTATCGTCGGGAGTATTGCGCTGGCTGCGCTTTCCAGGCTCGTCGCGCCTGGCCTGCCGGCGCCGGAGTTCCCGATGAAGGGCCCGCTTGCCTTCTTCATGCTGGTCGTATTCGCGCCCCTCGTCGAGACATTGATCATGGCGGCATTGCTGTCGTTGCTGCTGAAATTCCTGCCGGCCTCGGCGGCGGTCCTGCTAAGCGCCCTGGCATGGGGCGTCGCGCATTCGTCCATGGCCCTGGGTTGGGGCCTGGTGATCTGGTGGCCCTTCCTGATCTTCTCCACATTGTTTGTCGTCTGGCGCCAGCGGGGGATCTGGGCCGGCGTTGGCGTTGCAGCCACTGCTCATGCCCTGCAGAATCTGGGGCCCGGCCTGGTCGTCGCGTTCGGCTGATCCTTCATTGCGCTGCGAACGGTGCTTGCCCATATAGGCGAAATGACAACCCGTACCCTTCCCGTACTTCCCCTCCGCGACATCGTCGTTTTCCCGCATCGAATCGTGCCCTTGTTCGTGGGCCGTGAGAAATCCGTCGCCGCGCTGGAGTCCGCGATGGCGACCGACAAGCAGCTGTTCCTGGTCGCCCAGCTCGATCCAGCGGAAGACGATCCCGACCGCGATGCACTTTACGATCTGGGCGTAATCGCCACGGCCATGCAGCTGCTGAAGCTGCCTGACGGCACGGTCCGCGTGCTGGTGGAAGGCGCCCAGCGGGCCCGATTGGTCGCCCTCGACGAGGCCGACGGGCATCAGCAGGCCGAGGTGGAGCTGGTTGACGAAGAGCCGGCCGAAGGCCCCGAGGCAGCTGCCTTGATGCGGTCGGTCATCGATCAGTTCGAGAATTACGCCAAGCTCAACAAGCGCCTGCCTGCCGAGACGTCGATGCAACTCGGCGAGATCGACAATCCCTCCATCCTCGCGGATGCGGTCGCGTCAAACCTGTCGATCAAGGTTGCCGACAAGCAGGCACTGCTTGGCGAGCTCAACCCGGCCCGCCGGCTCGAAATGGTGTTCGCCTTCATGGAAGGTGAACTCGGCGTCCTGCAAGTCGAAAAGAAGATCCGCAGCCGCGTCAAGCGTCAGATGGAGAAGACGCAGCGCGAATATTATCTAAACGAGCAGCTGAAGGCGATCCAGCGGGAGCTTGGTGAGGGCGAGGAGGGCGGCGACGAGCTCAACGAGCTGGCTGCCAAGATCCGCAAGACCCGGCTCAGCAAGGAAGCCAAGAGCCGCGCCAATGCCGAATTGAAGAAGCTGCGCGCCATGGCACCGATGAGCGCCGAGGCGACGGTCGCACGCAACTATCTCGATGTCCTGCTGGGCCTGCCGTGGGGCAAGAAGTCGCGGCTAAAGCGCGACATTGCCGAGGCGCAGAGGGTTCTCGACGAGGACCATTATGGGCTGGAGAAGGTCAAGGAACGCATCGTCGAGTATCTTGCGGTGCAGGCGCGCACCAACCGGCTGAAGGGCCCGATCCTTTGCCTAGTCGGCCCTCCCGGCGTCGGCAAGACCTCGCTCGGCCGTTCGATCGCACGAGCTACCGGCCGCGAATTCGCTCGCCAGTCGCTCGGCGGCGTCCGCGACGAGGCCGAGATCCGCGGCCATCGGCGAACATATATCGGCTCGCTGCCGGGCAAGATCATCGCCAATCTGAAGAAGGCCGGAACCAGCAACCCACTGTTCCTGCTCGACGAGATCGACAAGCTTGGCCAGGACTTTCGCGGCGACCCGTCGTCCGCGCTGCTGGAGGTGCTCGATCCCGAGCAGAACAGCCGCTTCCAGGACCATTATCTGGAGCTGGACTACGACCTTTCGGACGTGATGTTCGTCACCACGGCCAATTCGCTCGATATGCCGCAACCGCTGCTCGACCGTATGGAGATCATCCGGCTCGAGGGCTACACAGAGGATGAGAAGGTCGAGATTGCCAAGCGTCACCTGATTCCAAAGCAGATCGAGGCGCACGGCCTGAAGGAAGGCGAGCTCGAGTTCACCGACGATGGACTACGCTCGATCATCCGTCATTACACCCGGGAGGCCGGCGTCCGCACGCTGGAGCGCGAGCTGGCCAAGATCGCGCGCAAGTCCCTCCGCCAGATTTTGGAAAAGAAGACGGACAAGGCCGAACTGACGGCCGACAATGTCGGCGACTTCCTCGGCGTTCGGAAATTCCGGTACGGAGTCGGTGAGGAGGAGGACCAGATTGGCGCGGTCACCGGCCTGGCCTGGACCGAAGTAGGGGGCGAGCTTCTGACGATCGAGGCCGTCACCGTGCCCGGCAAGGGGCAGATCAAGACGACCGGCAAGCTTGGCGAAGTGATGCAGGAATCGATCCAGGCGGCGATGAGCTTCGTCAAGGCGCGGGCGCCGGTCTATGGCGTAAAGCCGTCGATCTTCGCCACGAAGGACATCCACGTTCACCTGCCCGAAGGCGCAGTACCCAAGGACGGGCCTTCCGCAGGTATCGGCATGGTGACAGCCATGATCTCGACCCTGACCGGCAACCCCGTCCGCCGCGACATCGCCATGACCGGCGAGGTGACGCTGCGCGGCCGGGTGCTGCCGATTGGCGGCCTCAAGGAAAAGCTGCTGGCGGCCTTGAGGGGTGGAATTCGGATCGTGCTGATCCCGGCCGAGAATGAAAAGGACCTCGCCGAAATTCCGGCAACGGTGAAAGACGCGCTGGAGATTGTGCCGGTCGACCACGTCGACGAAGTCCTGGCCAGGGCGCTGACGCAGGCGATGACGCCGATCGAGTGGACCGATGCCGACGAGCAGGCAACCGAGCCCATGGTTCCGCCCGCCGTGGGTGGAGACGGGGCGACCGTTCGCCACTAAAGGCACTGCCCGGACGGGCCGGTACCGCATTTTCGTCGATTTTCCGGGCCTGTTGGTGGCGGGATTGGCGGGTTGCCCTTTGACTTGCGCTCCGGAAATTGCCTTAATTCAAAGTTTCCAAGGCTGCCGAGTCTCGCGCGGTCCATCCGGGAGCGTTAGAAGATGAACAAGCAGGAACTCATCGGCCACGTTGCTGAGCGTGCGGGACTGTCGCGGAACGACGCGAGCCGCGCCGTTGAAACCATGCTTGAGCTGATTACGTCCACGCTCAAGCGCGGCGACGAAGTGAGGCTGGTCGGTTTCGGCAATTTTTCAGTGACGCGGCGCAAGGCTTCGACGGGCCGCAACCCACGAACCGGGGAACCGATGCAGATCAAGGCCACGTCGCAGCCCAAATTTCGTCCGGGCAAGGTACTGAAGGACGCGGTTCAGTAGCGGAATTCATTTCTGGCCGGCGGCGCTGGACAGTCGGCAATGGCTCGCCTAAGGGCGCTTTCTCCCGACAGGCATGGGCGCGTAGCTCAGCGGTAGAGCACACCCTTCACACGGGTGGGGTCACAGGTTCAATCCCTGTCGCGCCCACCATGCCTTGGCTTTTCACGATTGGCAAAAAGCCAGCTAAATCATGGACTTTAGCAAGCTTTTTATCGTTCAGCGTTAATCACTTAACGAAGATAGCCCGGCTGGAACCCTGCGACGCGGCGCAGTTCCTCCCAATCCGTGAACTGGATTTCCCGGCCTCGACGATGGATCAGGCCTTGCCGTTCAAGATCCGCGAACACACGATTGACGTTGACCGACGTCTGGCCAGTTATGTCGGCGATCTGCTGCTGCGTAAACGGATTGATCATGCTCTGGCTGGTCGGGTCGACCCGCATCCGCGTTGCCGTTTCGCACAGCAGGTGCGCGACGCGCGCGGTTGAATCGCGCCGACCGGTGTTGACCAGCCATTCATATCCGATCGCATTCTGGCGCTGGACCAGTTTCCAGAAGAAGCGCGCGACTTCCGGATTGGCATTGACAATTGCGTCAAAATCTTCGGCTTTGCCAACCAGCACTTCGCTGCGCACGATCGCCTGCAGTCCATAGTCGGCAGTGCCTTCATGCGGCAGAACGCCTTCGCCCGGGAAGCGCAGCGATACGATCTGCCGCCTTCCGCTGCCGTCACTCTTGAATTTGGCGAGCAAGCCAGAGCGGACGAGCATGACCTCGTCGCGTGGTACGCCGGGCTCCCGAAATGGGCGTCGCGGCTCAACATGCACCACCTTGTGCGGCATGCTGAGGAACAATTCCGCATATTTTGCATCCAGGCCGGCCCGGACAAGTCTATCGCGCACGGTCACGCCGGATTCCTCCGGTACGCGCGCCCGTCGAATCGTCATCTCATTCTCCCCTACGGGGACGCATGCTCCGCTTGGCTAGGCCGTGCAAGAATATTTCATTACGTTGGCGGATATTGTTGATTACCGGACAGTTAGCCAATTTCGCGAAATCCGGCTCTGAAGTGCGGCAAACTCGTCATCGGGCAGGGTGGTCGAGCCGCCAAGGTCGGGCTGCCCAGGCCATCCCGCGTCATTCAGCCTGACATTTCCAACGGTTCGACATCCCTCGTAACGCGGGAAGACGTGGAAGTGGACGTGTGGATCGACCATCATCAGCATCAGATAGTTGATTTTTTCATAGCCAATTTCGGCAAGCAGTGTTGCTTCAATATCCTTGGTTATCACCGCCAGCTCGGCATGCGCGCCGGGCGGAAGCTGGCCGAAGGCAATCGCGTCGCTTTTGGCGGCAAGGATGAGCGAACCGAGCGTCACCTGCGCGGGCCGGAGCAGCACCACCCAATGCTCATAATCCCGCACCAAAGTGGATGGAAATCCGAACTTGACCATGGTTGCGTTGGGCATCGAAAGTCTCACTTGCTATTGCTTGCCAAGCCGGTTGCGCTTCCTTAAGGGGGCCGCGCGTCCGTTCAAGACGCGAAATGGCGATCGTAGCTCAGTTGGTTAGAGCACCGGTTTGTGGTACCGGGGGTCGCGGGTTCAAGTCCCGTCGATCGCCCCATTAAATCAGGCACTTAGCCTAACAACATATAATAGCTCCGCGGTTCATTGAACATGCCGGGGCACGATCAGGCGGATGCGAAATTCCATGAATACGCCATGGGGCTACCCCGACTTCGACGCGCATGAAGCGCTGCACTTCGTCACCGATGAAAGGAGCGGCCTTCGCGCGATCATCGCGATGCATTCGACCCACCTTGGGCCGGCGGCCGGCGGCACTCGTTTCTGGCACTATGCCGACGATGCGGAGGCGCTGACCGATGCGCTGCGGCTGTCGCGCGGCATGAGCTACAAGAACGCCATGGCGGGCCTGCCGCTGGGCGGGGGCAAGGCGGTCGTCCTCGCCAACAAGAGCCGGACCAAGTCACCCGAAATGCTGGCGGCATTCGGCAGCGCCGTGAATTCCCTCTGCGGCAACTACGTCACCGCCGAGGACGTCGGCATGTCGGTCGCCGACATGATCGAGATTTCGAAGCAGACCCGCTTTGTTGCCGGCCTTCCAGTCGCTGGCGGCGAGGTCGGGGGAGATCCTGGGCCGCATACGTCGCTCGGCGTGTTCCTGGGCATCAAGGCGGCGGTCAAGCGCGCGCTTGGCAAGGATAGCCTCAATGGCCTCCATATCGCCATGCAGGGTGCCGGCAGCGTTGCCGGCGGCGTCGCCCGCCATGCCGCGGCCGAGGGCGCGCGCCTGTCGATTGCGGATGTCGATCGGGGTCGGGCCGAAAAGCTCGCAGCCGAGACCGGTGGCACGGTCGTGACGCCGGATGACATCCTGTTCCTGGAGGCCGACGTGGTCAGTCCTTGTGCATTGGGCGCAATCCTGACCGAAGGATCAATTGCCCGGCTCAATGCGCCGATCGTCGCCGGTGGCGCCAACAACCAGCTTGCGACGCCGCAGGACGGCGACCGCCTCCAGGCGCGAGGCATCCTTTACGCGCCGGATTATGTCATCAACGCGGGCGGGATCATCAACGTGTCGACCGAATATCTGAGTGATGGCGGTCCCGAACTGGTCCGCTCGCGGATCGAGGCGATACCCGGCCGGCTTGAGCAAATCTGGGCGGAAAGCGCGGTGACCGGAGAGGATCCAGCCGCTGTCGCCGATGCAATGGCCCAGAAGTTGATCGGCCGCCGCTGATTATCGCGGAGGCCGTCATGGCGAGCGGGGCGAAGCAATCCAGCAGGTGGTGGATTGCCGCGTCCCCCGGATCAAATCCAGGGGTCCTCGCAATGACAGGGATGTTTGGCTAGAGACGCCCAACGCCATGCACGGTTACGCCAACCCCGCCCGCTTCCTGAGAATCGCCCGGCCCGCCACCGGCTGGCTGTTCGGCGTTGGCTTGTTGCTGTTGCTTGCCGGTTCTTGGGGTGGGCTCGCGATGACGCCGCCCGACTATCTGCAAGGTGAGACCGTCCGCATTCTCTATATCCATGTGCCTGCAGCATGGCTGGGCATGGCGGGGTGGGCATCGATCGCCGCCGCTTCGATCAGCCAGCTCGTCTGGCGCCATCCGCTGGCAGCCGTGGCAGGGCGCGCCATCGCTCCCGCAGGAGCGACCTTCGCCGCGCTGTGCCTCGCGACCGGATCGATCTGGGGCCGACCGACCTGGGGCACGTGGTGGGAGTGGGATGGTCGCCTGACATCCATGCTGATCCTGTTCTTCCTGTACCTGGGGTACATCGCGCTCGCCTCTGCCGAGCGAGAACGAGGCGGCGAAGGCCGGATGGCCGCGCTGTTCGGGCTGGTCGGAGCGATCAATCTGCCGATCATCCATTATTCGGTGCTGTGGTGGCGGACGCTTCATCAGGGCCAGTCGATCAGCATCAGCGAGGGTTCGTCGATCGCACCGGAACTGCTGTGGCCGCTGCCGCTGACGATGTTCGGCTTCACCGCCATCTTCGCCGCGGTTGCGCTGATGCGGATGCGCGCCGACCTTGCCCGCCAGAAAATGGAAGCAAGGCTTCGCCGGAGCGCGGCCGAATGAACCAGTGGGCTTTCGTCGCCGCCGCCTATGCGATCACGTTGGTGGCAACCGCCATACTGGTGGCGTGGGCGTACCTGTCAATGCGGACAGCCGAGGCCGAAGCAGGGGCGTTGAAGCGCCCATGATGATCAAGCCCAAGCATCAGCGGCTGGCCCTGGTGATCCTGGCGGGCGTGGCAATGCTTGGCGCCGTGCTCCTCGCCATGTGGGGATTGCAGGATCGCGCGGCCTATTTCGTTACCCCGTCGGACATCGCCGCCGGAAAGGCCGCCCCGGACAGGGCAATGCGCCTGGGGGGCATGGTCGTGCCGGGGTCGCTCAAGCGCGATGCCGACGGCCTGACGATCCGCTTCACGGTCGGCGACGGCAAGGCGCAGACATCCGTCCTCTATCGCGGCATCACGCCCGACCTGTTCAAGGAGGGCAGTGGCGTGGTGGCCGAAGGCCGGCTGCAGGCGAGCGGCCTGTTTGTAGCCGACAATATTCTTGCCAAGCATGACGAGCGCTACATGCCGCCGCAGATGGCGAACGAGATCGCAGGCAAGTGATCGCGGAGGCCGGACTTGCCGCCCTATGGCTGGCGACGGCGCTGGCCGCGCTGCAGCTGGCATTGGCCTGCGGGCTGGGCGGGGAGCATGGCCGGTCGCTTGGAACGGTTCGCGGACTGGCGCTGGCGCAGGGCCTACTAACTCTGGGCTCGTTCGGCGCGCTGATCTTGCTGTTCCTGAATAGCGACATGAGCGTGCTGCTGGTTGCCGAAAACAGCCACAGCCAAAAGCCATGGCTGTACAAATTCGCCGGCGCCTGGGGGAACCATGAAGGTTCGATGCTGCTGTGGGTGACCGTGCTGGCGTTGGCCGGCGCGGTCGTCGCCTTGTTCGAGCGGCGCCTTGACGAGCGCACCCTCGGGGCCTCGCTAGGGGCGCAAGCGGCGCTCGCGCTGGGCTTCTTCGCCTTCCTCCTGTTCGCATCCAACCCATTCGAACGGCTCGATCCGGCGCCGATCGACGGACGTGGCCTCAACCCGCTGCTGCAGGATCCGGGCCTCGCCTTCCACCCGCCGACGCTCTACCTCGGCTATGTCGGGCTGTCGGTGGCATTCAGCCTGGCCGTCGGCGGGCTCGTCCGGGGAGATGTCGGCCCGGCGATCGCCCGAGCGATGCGGCCATGGGTCCTCGCCGCCTGGGTCTTGCTGACGCTGGGCATCACAGCCGGCAGCTACTGGGCTTATTACGAGCTGGGCTGGGGCGGCTGGTGGTTCTGGGACCCGGTCGAAAATGCCTCGCTGATGCCTTGGTTGGCGGCAACCGCCCTGCTGCACAGCATCAATGTGCTGGCGTCCCGAGGCGGGCTTCGCGCCTGGACGATGATGCTGGCGCTGGTCGCCTTCTCGATGTCGATGGTCGGCACTTTCCTGGTGCGCTCGGGCATCCTGACTTCGGTCCACGCCTTCGCGGTCGATCCCACGCGCGGCACCTTCATCCTGGCGCTGCTGGTGATCTACATCGGGGGGGCGCTGACCCTCTTCGCCCTTCGCATTGCCCATGTGAAGGAAGGCGCGCCGTTCGAGGTGGTGAGCCGGGAAGGGGGGCTCGTCGCCAACAACCTCATCCTGTCGGTGATCCTCGGAATCGTCTTCCTCGGCACGCTCTACCCGTTGATTGCCGAGGCGCTGTCCGGCGAAAAGCTGTCGGTCGGCCCGCCCTATTTCGACAGCGTCGCCAGCCCGCTGGCGCTAGGCCTTGCTGCGCTGATGATGATCGCGCCGCAACTTCGCTGGCGGCGAGACAAGGCGCCGATCCTGCCCAGGCTCGCACCGGGCGTACTCGTCGCGATCTCGGTACTGCTAGGCAGCTTCGTGCTCTGGCCGAACATTGGCATGCTGCCGCGCCTTGGCCTGGCGATTGGCGCCGGCCTGTTGCCGGCCAGCCTGCTACCCCTGTTCGGCCGCTCGTTGCGGCGGATGCCGCTGGCCGTCTGGGGCATGGCGCTGGCGCATCTCGGCGTCGCCGTCGCGATCCTCGGCATGGCCTCGGACAGCGCCTTCACCCGGGAGAAACTGGCTGCAGCGCAACCAGGCGAGATCGTCGAGGTCGGGCCATGGCTGGTCGAATTCCGCGAAGTGATGCCGGTCGCCGGCCCCAACTGGACGGCGCTGGAAGGCGAGCTGCGCGCTTCCCGGGGGTCCGGCGTGACAATCCTCAAGCCGCAGAGCCGATATTTCCCGTCGCCGCCGACGACCACCAACGAAGCGGCGATCGATACCAGCTGGAACGGCCAGCTCTATGCCGTGCTCGGCGAGCGCGACGAGCAGGGCCGGTGGCAGCTGCGCTTGTGGTGGAAGCCGTTCGTGACCTTGATCTGGCTGGGCGGAATCCTGATCGGGCTTGGGGGCACGCTGGCGCTGGTGGGCCGTCTGGTCCGTGAACGACGCCAGCGGGTCCGAGGCGACGAGGCTTTCTTATGAGCAAGTTCCTCCGCTTCGTTCCGCTGCTGGTACTGGCTGCGTTCGTGTTCGCGGTTGCGTGGAGGCTGAGCAAACCGGCGGATGAGGAAATCCCATCGCAGCTTGTCGGTCGCCCGGTCCCCGCCTTCACGCTCGCGCCGGCCATGCCGGGCAGGCTCGGTCTTGCTGCGTCCGATCTCGCTTCGGGCCAGCCGCGGATGATCAACGTCTTCGCCAGCTGGTGCGTACCCTGCATCGCCGAGGCGCCATTGCTGATGGAGCTGAAGCGCGCAGGAGTCGCCATCGACGCGGTTGCGGTGCGTGACCGGCCCGAAGATGTGGCGGAGTTCCTGGCGCGGCATGGCGACCCGTTCGTCAGGATCGGCTCCGACCCGGAGAGCAGGGTCCAGCTCGCGCTGGGTTCGTCGGGCGTTCCGGAAAGCTTCATCGTCGATGGCCGCGGCGTCATTCGCTATCAGCACATGGGCCCGATCGAGCCCGGCGACTTGCCGGCGATCCTGCGCGAATGGGAGGCGGCGAAGTGAAGCAGCTGGCTTTCGCGATCACATTGGCTGTTGCCGCACCCGCATGGGCTGACAGTGACTTGCCGCCCGCCCGCTGGGCCAATGAGCAGCTGCCGGATGCGCGCCAGGAAGCGCAGGCCAAGGCCTTGATGGAGGAGCTTCGCTGCCTCGTCTGCCAGGGCCAATCGATCGCCGACAGCGATGCCGAGATGGCCGGGGATATGCGGGCGCTGGTGCGCCAGCGCATCGCCGCCGGAGAAAGGCCGGAGCAGGTTCGCGCCTGGCTGATCCAGCGCTACGGCAACTGGGTCAGCTATCGTCCGCCGGTCGAACCGGTCACCTGGCCGCTATGGGCCGCGCCGCTGCTGCTGTTGCTGGCCGGCGCCTGGCTGCTGCGCAAGCGGCTGGTCCGGAGGCGCGGATGACCGGCTTTCTCTCTCTGGGAGTCATTGGGCTGGCGACGCTGGGCCTGATTTGGATCATGAGACTTCGCGGCCCAATGCTGACCTTGTCTGCCGCCGCCATTGCGTTCGGCTGCGCCGGCTATGCATTGCAAGGCAGCCCCGGTCTCTCCGGCCGACCCCGCGTCGCCGCCGAACAAGCGCCACCGCTGCCATTGACCGGCGCCCGCCAGACAATGACCGGCCAGTTCGACTATGCCGATACCTGGCTCAACATGGCCGATGCCTTGGCGTCACGAGGCAAGACGGAGGATGCGGCGCGGCTGCTGCAGGCGCAGGTTGCCCGGCATCCGCGCGACTACAAGCTGTGGCTGGGCCTGGGCAATGCGCTGACCGACCATGCCCGCACGATTACGCCCGCCGCGCGGTTGGCGTTCGAGCGGTCGGCCGAACTGGCGCCCGGCTATCCCGCGCCGCCCTTTTTCCTGGGCCTTGCAGAGGCTCGCTCCGGCAACCCGGAAGAGGCGGTGCGCCTCTGGCAAGGGATCCTCGCCAATGCGCCGGCCGATGCCAGCTGGCGCCCGATGATCGAGGATGGCCTGTTGCTGATGCGGGGAGGGGAGCCGCCGCCGGCCCCCGATCAGCCTCAGGCTGGTTCGTAAGGTAGATCCAGCGCTTCCGCCACGGCCTGGTGGCGGATCTTGCCGCCCGACACGTTGAGGCCGTTGGCTAGATGCGGATCGGCGGCCATCGCCGCTTCCGCCCCCATGTTCGCCAGCCTGATCGCGAAGGGCAAGGTAGCATTGTTGAGCGCGAAGGCCGAGGTACGAGCCACCGCGCCCGGCATGTTGGCGACGCAGTAATGGATGACGCCGTCGATCTCGTAGACGGGCTCGTCATGGGTGGTCGGTCGGCTGGTCTCGAAGCAGCCGCCCTGGTCGATCGCGATATCAACCAGCACGCTGCCGCGCTTCATTGTCTTCAGCATTTCCCGGGTGACCAGCTTGGGTGCCGCGGCGCCGGGCACGAGCACCGCGCCGATCACCAGCTCGGCCTCATCGACCGCACGTGCAATGGCGTCGCGTGAGGCAAAGGCCGTCTTGATCTGCGAGCCGAAATAAGTGTCGAGCTCGGCCAGCCGCTCATTGCTGATATCGTAAATGGTGACGTCGGCGCGAAGGCCGACGGCCATCTGCGCGGCATTGAGGCCGGCGACACCGCCGCCCAGAATGGCGACCTTGGCCGGCGCGACTCCGGGGACACCGCCGAGCAGCACGCCGCGGCCGCCCGGCTCCTTTTCCAGATAATGGGCGCCGACCTGCACGGACATGCGGCCCGCAACTTCCGACATCGGCTTCAAAAGCGGCAGGGCGCCCGTACGCGAGGTCACGGTTTCATAGGCGATGCAGGTCGCGCCCGATTTCATCAGTCCTTCGGCCTGCGGCTTGTCGGCGGCAAGGTGCAGATAGGTGAACAGCAGGTGCCTCGGTTCCAGCATGGCGATTTCCTGCGGCTGGGGCTCCTTCACCTTCACGATCATGTCGCTTCTGGCAAAGACCTCGGCGGCGGTCGGCAGGATGGTCGCGCCGGCCTTCTTGTAGGCGCTGTCGGGGCAATCGATGCCGTCGCCAGCCGAGGTTTCGACAAACACGTCATGGCCATGCGCAACCAGCTCGGCCACCGAGGCCGGGGTCAGGCCGACGCGATATTCATGAACCTTGATTTCCTTCGGCACACCGACGCGCATGATCTGTTCGCTCCAAATTCAGGAAAGTTGCGGCCCTATAGCGGCGGCTTGGCACGATTGCAGCGCCTTTTTGCTGGTGCTAGTGCGGCCCGCCGCACCGCTCGGTGACGTGAGGATCGATTGAGTATGAACACGACTGCCGCCGAGAGTGCGGAGCCCGCAACCGGCGAACAAGCCCACGGCCATCAGCAAGGATCGCTTGCCAAGCTGATGGTCGGCGCCGTCGGCATCGTGTTCGGCGATATCGGCACCTCACCGATCTACGCATTCCGCGAAACCTTCGCCGGGCATCACACGCTCGAGCCTGACGCGCTGCACATCTACGGCGTCCTCAGCCTGATCTTCTGGTCGATGCTGATCATCGTGGCCTTGAAATATGTCACGATCATCATGCGCGCGGACAACAAGGGGGAGGGCGGCAGCCTTGCCCTGCTGGCGCTGATCAACCGGTCCGCCGACGAGCGCGAAAAGAAGAAATGGACGTTGGGTGTCGTCATGCTCGGCGTGTTCGCGACCGCCCTGTTCTACGGCGACAGCATGATCACCCCGGCCATCTCGGTCCTCTCGGCGGTGGAGGGACTGACGACGGTCAATGCCGGCCTGGAGCCATGGGTCCTGCCGATCGCGGTCGGTATCCTGGTCGGCCTGTTCGCCATTCAATCCCACGGCACGGCCAGGGTCGGAGCCTTGTTCGGACCGGTCATGCTGTTCTATTTCGTGACGCTGGCGGTCCTTGGGTCGGTCTATATCGTCGAGCGCCCGGATGTCCTCTACCAGACGCTCAACCCCCTCAATGCGCTGAAATTCTACGCATCCGAGCCCTTGCCGGCATTCATCGCGATGGGCGCTGTCGTGCTGGCGGTAACCGGCTCCGAGGCGCTTTATGCCGACATGGGCCATTTCGGTCGCAGGCCGATCAAGTACAGCTGGCTCTATTTCGTCATGCCCGCACTGCTGCTCAATTACATGGGGCAGGGCGCGATGCTCCTGTCGCAGGATCCGGCGCAAGCACTGGAAACGGTCAAGAACCCCTTCTTCCTGCTGGCACCCGAAATGCTGCGCCTGCCGCTGGTCATCCTGGCGACCATCGCGACCATCATCGCCAGCCAGGCGGTCATTTCGGGCGCCTTTTCGGTGACGCAGCAGGCGATCCAGCTGGGCTTCATCCCGCGGCTCCGGATCACCCACACCAGCGAGCATGCCGCCGGCCAAATCTACATCCCGGTCGTCAACTGGGCGCTGATGATCATGGTCATTCTGCTGGTCCTGATGTTCGGTTCCTCGTCGAACCTCGCCGCGGCCTATGGCATTGCCGTTACCGGCGCGATGCTGATCGACGGCGTGCTGATCTCGGTCGTCCTGATCAGCCTGTGGAAATGGCCGGCATGGAAGGCGATCCCGCTGCTGGCGATCTTCTTCACGATCGACCTGCTCTATTTCGGCGCCAACCTTCTCAAGGTGCCCGATGGCGGCTGGTTCCCGCTGCTGATCGGCGCAATCGCCTTCACCCTGCTCACCACCTGGGCAAGGGGCCGCAAGCTGATGATCGACCGGATGGCCGAAGCCAGCCTGCCGATCGAGGTGTTCATCAAGTCGGCGGCGACCAGCGCCGCGCGGGTGCCCGGGACCGCCGTCTTCATGACCACGTCGATGACCGGCGTGCCCCATGCGCTGCTGCACAACTTGAAGCACAACAAGGTGCTGCACGAACGGGTGATGCTGCTCACCGTCAGGATCGAAGACGTGCCGTTCGTCATCAGCCAGCGCCGCACAGAGACCAAGGATTATGGCGCCGGTTTCTACCGGATCATCATCCGCTATGGCTTCATGGAGGAAATCGATGTTCCGGCCGCCCTGGCGCAGGTCAAGTCATGCGGGCCGCAGTTCAAGATGATGGACACCAGCTTCTTCCTCGCGCGACAGACCCTGATCGCCTCGGCGCGGCCCGGCATGGCGATCTGGCGCGAAAAGCTGTTCGCCTGGATGCTGCGCAACGCCGAAAGCGCGATGGAATTCTTCAAGTTGCCGACCAACCGGGTGGTGGAATTAGGCTCCCAAGTCGAAATTTAGCCACATGCCCGGGCCCCTGATCGTCACCGCCGAATTCGCAAGGGACGATCATGCCTGGTTAGAGGGGCTTCGGCGGGCGCATTACCCGCCCGAGCTCAACCGGGTGCCGGTTCACCTGACCATGTTCCAGGGCCTGCCGCCGTCGACGGTCGAGGAGGTCAAGCAACAGCTCGCGCGCCACGCTGGCGCCCCGCCGCCGCGAGCGACCATCGCCGGGCTGATGAACCTCAGCGGCGGCGTCGCGTTCCGGATCGTGTCGGAGGAGCTCGAGGCAATCCGCGAGGAAGTTGCCGAAC
>DASTOV010000090.1:0-4055 GCA_035720125.1 Sphingomicrobium sp.
CGCTGGACATTCGGGACGAACAGGGCCGCAGCCTCCCGGCCCGGGTGGCGGTGCTTGCCAGCGATGGGCGCGCCGCAGCCCCGGCGGACGCCTGGATGCATGCCGACGACGGCTTCGACCCGGCACGCCAATCGATGGAAACCCAATATTTCCACTGTGCTTCGCCTTGCACGCTCGATGCGCCGGCCGGTGCGACCTCAGTCTGGGTACAACGCGGTTTCCGCTTCGCTCCGTGGAAAAAGTCGGTGTCCGTGGCGGCTGGCGGCGAACGAATGGTGCGCGTCGACCTCAAGAAACAGGATCTGCCCGCGTCGTTCGGGACATGGCGAAGCGCCGACCTGCATGTCCATATGAACTATGGCGGGGCGTATCGGAACACGCCCGCGCGGCTGGCGCAGCAGGCCCGGGCCGAGGACCTCGATGTCGTCTACAACACCATCGTCAACAAGGAGGAGCGGATCCCCGACGTCGGCTATTTCCGTCCCGATCCCGACCCGGTGAGCAGCGAAGGCGTGGCGATTTTCCACGCCCAGGAGTATCACACCAGCCTTTGGGGGCATCTGGGTCTGCTGCACTTGGGCGACCATTTGCTGACGCCAGATTTCTCCGCCTACCAGCATACGGCCCTTGCCAGCCCTTTTCCGCATAACGGTGCGGTCGCGGACCTGGCGCACGCCCAAGGCGCGCTGGTCGGATATGTCCATCCATTCGATTGGGACATCGAACCGGCGAAGGAAAAGAAGCTCAGCCACATGCTTCCGGCCGACGCCGCGCACGGCAAGGTCGACTATATCGAGGTCGTCGGCTTTGCCGATCACAAGGCGACGGCCAACGTCTGGTATCGACTGTTGAACCTCGGCTTCCGGCTGCCCGCCGGGGCCGGGACGGACGCCATGGCCAACTACGCCTCGCTGCGCGGACCAGTCGGCATGAACCGAACCTTTCTCGACACCGGGGGTGAAACTAGCCCGGCTGCGCTGCGCGAGGCGCTGAAAGCCGGCCGCAGCTTTGCCAGCAATGGCCCACTGCTGGGCTTGGAACTGGCTGGGGAGCGGCCCGGCGGCACGGTCAAGCGGTCGGCGCCGGGCAAGCTCGCCTATCGGATCGCGCTTCGCTCTCCGGTCGCGGTCGATCATCTCGAACTGGTCCACAACGGGCGGGTGGTGAAAAGCTTCAAGCTGTCGGGCGACCGCCGCTCGCTTGACGCCGAAGGAGATTTGCAGGCCGATGCCGGCGGCTGGGCCTTGCTACGCGCCTGGAACGACGGGGCCGATCCGCTGGTCCTCGATCTTTATCCCTATGCCACCACCAGCCCTGTCTATCTCGATACACCCGGTGGCCCCGCGACCGCCAAGGAAGACGCGGCCTATTTCGCCGCCTGGATGGAGCGAGTGCTGGCCGAAGCCGAGGCGCGCGATGAATATAACAATGAGCGGGAGAAGCGCGCGACGACCGACTATCTTCGGGCGGCCTTGGAGCGTTTCCGGGCCTTGTCACGCTGAAGGGGGAATGACGATGATGTTTCGCGGCATTTTGTTAGGCGCAATGCTGGCAACTCCCGCGGCGGCGCAGCCGGCCGACGATCGCTTCGGGCCGGACGACCTGGCACGGCTCGCGTCCGTCGCGGGACCAGTGTTTTCGCCCGACGGAAGCATGCTCGTCTATAGCGTGGAAACAACGAACAAGGATGCCGACAAGAAGCAGTCCGACCTGTGGCGCGTGAGTTGGGACGGCAAGACCCGCCAGGCCCTTACCCACACGCCCGACGCCAGCGAATGGCTGCCGCAATGGAGCAAGGATGGCCGGTGGCTTGCCTTCCTCGCAGACCGGGGCGGGGAAGACGCCAAGACGCAGGTATGGATCATGCCGGCCGATGGCGGCGAAGCCCGCCAGGCCACCAAGCTGCCGGAAGGTGTCGAGGATTTTGTGTGGTCGCCGGACGGAAAACGCCTCGCGGTCATCGCCTGGGATCCGGAGCGTGCCGAAGGCACCCCCAAGCCCAAGAACCCGCCACCGATCGTCACGAGCCGATACCAGTTCAAGGAGGACGGCACCGGCTACCTGACCAGCCGCCGCAAGCACCTTTACGTGGTTGACGTCGAAACGGGGAAAGCCACCCTTCTTACTCCTGGCGACCATGACGAACAGCTGCCCTCCTGGTCACCCGACGGCAAGACGATTGCCTATGTGACCAAGCGGGGCGCCGACCCCGACCGCCACCTGAATTACGACATCTACCTGGTGGCGCCCGAAGCGGGTGCCAAGGAGCGGCAGCTGACGAGCTTCCCCGGCTCCGACCTCGATCCCTATTGGGAATCGCGCCCATCCTGGAGCCCCGATGGCAAGCGCATCGCCTATCTCCAGAGCGGCGAGGACAAGTGGATCTATTACGCACCATGGCAGCTTGCAGTGATCGACGTCGCCAACGGAACGTCGGCACTCCCGTCGCCGATCGACATGTCATTCTACAAGCCGCGCTGGGCCGCCGACGGGAAGTCGGTCCTGAGCCTGGTGGAGCGCAACAAAGTCACCCATCTTTCCCGCATCGATGTTGCCAGCGGCAGGGTTACGCCGCTGACCAGCGGGGCGCGGTTCGACACGGATTTCGCGGTCGCGCCGGACGGGCGGATCGCCGTGCTGGGTGGTGACGTTCACCATCCTTATGAGATTTCAGCTGTTGATGGCGGCCGGCTGCGCGCGCTTAGCGACCACAATGGCTGGCTGAACAACAAGCGCCTGGCACCGGTCGAGGACATCGAATTCACCAGTGCCGATGGCACGCGGATCGAAGGTTTCCTGGTCAAGCCGCGTGACTATCAGCCGGGCAACCGATACCCAACGATCCTGCGCATCCACGGCGGCCCCGTCTACCAGTTCAGCCATGAATTCATGGCCGACTGGCAGGCCTATGCGGCACGCGGCTACGCCGTGGTCGCGGTCAATCCGCGTGGCAGCTCCGGCCGCGGCTTCGACTTCGCCCGCGCCATCTATGCCGACTGGGGCAACAAGGATGTCCAGGATGTGCTGGCCGGCGTCGATCATGTCGTGCAGCTGGGAATCGCGGATCCCAGCCGGCTGGGGATCGGCGGACGCAGCTACGGCTCGATGCTGACCAACTATGTCATCGCCAGTGACCGCCGGTTCAAGGCGGCTGTCAGTGGAGCCGGCTCCTCGAACATGCTCGGCAATTACGGTCACGACCAATATGTGCGCGAGTATGCGCTGGAGATTGGAACCCCCTGGGCCAATCGCGATGCATATGACCGGGTGAGCTTTCCCTTCCTGCATGCCGATCGGATCGTCACGCCGACCCTATTCTATTGCGCCGAGAAGGACTTCAACGTGCCCTGTCTCGGCTCCGAGCAGATGTACCAGGCGCTGCGATCGCGCGACCTGCCGACCGAACTCGTCATCTATCCCGGTGAGAACCACGGCCTGACCGTGCCGAGCTATTTGCGCGACCGAATGCAGCGGCACCTCGCCTGGTACGACCGCTTCCTGAATGCCAGGCAATGAGCCTAGCGAGCCGGAGCAAGGCGTCGGTACCGCCTGAGCAAGGCAATGAGTTCCTGCGGAGGAAGGGCCTTGGCATAATGCCCGTCGGTTCCGTCCATATCGCCTGCGGCGACCATGGCGTTGACGATCGCTTCCTCGGTCGCCTGGACCGTCGCGGCGAGGCGGCAAGCATGAATTTCAGCATGGCGCCGGGCTCCGCTCCAACTGTTCCAGCCGTGGCTTAGAGCGATGAGCACTTCCGAATCCAGTGGTGCCGGGCGCGACCCCCGATATGACATCTTGTTCGAGCCGATCCGGCTTGGACCGGTGACCGTTCGCAACCGCTTCTTCCAGGTCCCGCACTGCAACGGCATGGGCCATGCCATGCCCCAGGCGCATGCGGCGATGCGCGAGGTGAAGGCCGAAGGCGGCTGGGCGGTGGTCAGCACCGAGGAGTGCGAGATCCATCCGACCGGCGACATCTCGCCCTACATCGAAGCGCGCCTCTGGGACGATCACGACATTCCCGCGCTCGCGTTGATGTGCGAGAAGGTGCACGC
>DASTOV010000091.1:0-6974 GCA_035720125.1 Sphingomicrobium sp.
GGCTCAGGCCATCCCCATCGTCCTTTCCGGCCGCGACCTGTTGGGCATTGCCCAGACCGGCACGGGCAAGACCGCGGCCTTCATGCTGCCCTCGCTCGACCGGCTGGTCGCAGCCAGCCGCGGACGACCGGTTCCCGGCCGCGCCCGGATGCTGGTGCTTGCCCCGACCCGCGAGCTGGCGGCGCAGATCGCGCAGTCGGCCCGTACCTATGCCGCCGGCCAGCACATCAGCGTCGGCGTGATCTTCGGCGGCGTGCCCGTACCGCGCTCGATCCGCGAGGTTTCGCGCGGACTCGACGTGCTGGTAGCGACACCTGGCCGGCTGCTCGACCTGGTCGACCAGCGTGCCCTCGACCTCAGCGCGCTCGAGATCCTGGTCCTCGACGAGGCGGACCAGATGCTCGACCTGGGCTTCATCCACGCGCTGAAGCGCATCGTCGGCCTGATCCCCAAGCAGCGCCAGACCCTGTTCTTCTCGGCAACCATGCCCAAGAGCATCCGCCAGCTGGCCGACGCTTATCTGACGAACCCGGCCGAGGTCGCGGTGACCCCGGTCGCAACCACTGCCGAGCGGGTCGATCAGCGCGTGACCTTCGTCAACCAGGCTGAAAAGCAGGCGCTACTGACCATGTTCTTCCAGTCGACCCGGATCGACCGCAGCCTGGTGTTCAGTCGGACCAAGCATGGCGCGGACAAGATCGTCCGCTTCCTCGCCGCCTCCGGCATCGAAGCCAATGCCATCCATGGCAACAAGAGCCAGGCACAGCGCGAGCGGGCGCTTGGCCTGTTCCGTTCGGGTGCAGTGCCGATCCTGGTTGCGACCGACATTGCGGCGCGCGGCATCGACATCCCGGGCGTCAGCCATGTCGTCAACTTCGACCTGCCCGACGTTCCCGAGCAATATGTCCACCGCATCGGCCGCACCGCGCGCGCCGGCGCGGACGGCGAGGCGCTGGCCTTCTGCGCGCCGGACGAGCGCATGAACCTCAGGGACATCGAAAAGCTGGTGCGGATGAAGCTGGCCGATCGGCCGCTTCCCGAAGGCTTCATGGCTGCCGTCGAGGCCATCAAGCGGCTGAAGCCGGCGCCGCGTCGTGACGACACGCGCGAACGCCGGCCGCACAGCGGGCGACGCTTCACTCCGACCGCCGAGATTAAGGCGGACCGGCGCGAGCAGGGTCTGCGCCGGGAGAATCGCAATGAGCGCCAGCTAAAGCAGCGCCATCCGCAGCGGACCGACGGCCATCCTGCCCACCGTACGGACGGCGTGCAACGCCGCGAGGAGCCGGGCGACCGGCAGGGCCAACAGCCCCGCCAGCAACGGCATTCGCATCGCGCCGACGGCCATGCAGCGCACCGCCCTGAAGGCCAGCGCGAGCGGCCGTTCCGCGGCCGCCGCAGGTTCGGCGGGCAGAACGCCAACCGGGGCCGCGCCGAGCGTTGATCTCGTCTCGGTCCGCACGCGCGCGTGCATGCGTGTGCGCGCGCGTGACAACAGGGTTGAAACCCCTATATGGATGACCATGGCTACTGACCCGAACCAGAATGAATATGGCGCCGAGAGCATCAAGGTGCTCAAGGGCCTCGACGCGGTGCGCAAGCGCCCCGGCATGTACATCGGCGACACCGACGACGGGTCGGGGCTCCATCACATGGTATTCGAGGTCTCGGACAATGCGATCGACGAGGCGCTCGCCGGCCATTGCGACAGGATCATCATCACCCTGAACCCCGACGGGTCGGTCAGCGTCGAGGACAATGGTCGCGGCATTCCGACCGGCATCCATCCCGAGGAAGGCGTATCGGCGGCCGAGGTCATCATGACCCAGCTCCACGCCGGGGGTAAATTCGAGAACACCAGCGACGAAAATGCCTACAAGGTATCCGGCGGGCTGCACGGCGTGGGCGTGTCGGTCGTCAACGCACTCAGCGAATGGCTTGACCTCACCATCTGGCGCGAGGGCGAAGAGCATTTCATGCGCTTTCGCAATGGCGACGCCGAGGCGCCACTTAAGGTCGTTGGCAAGGCGCCCGAGGGCAAGAAGGGCACCCGCGTCACCTTCATGCCGAGCCCCGAGACCTTCAAGATCACCGAGTTCGACTTCGAGCGGCTGGAGCATCGCTATCGCGAGCTCGCCTTCCTGAATTCCGGCGTCCGCCTGCTTCTGGTCGATGCGCGCCACGCCGACCGGGTCGAGCATGAGCTGTTCTACGAGGGCGGCATCGCCGCCTTCGTCAAATATCTCGACCGCGCCAAGACCCCGCTGTTCCCCGACCCGATCGCCATCCACGGGCAGCGGGACGAAATCGGCATCGACGTCGCGCTGGAGTGGAACGACAGCTATTACGAAAACGTCCTTTGCTTCACCAACAACATCCCGCAGCGTGATGGCGGCACCCACCTGGCCGCCTTCCGCGCGGCGTTGACCCGCACGCTCAACAATTACGCCGACAAGTCCGGGATCCTGAAGCGCGAGAAGATCAACCTCACCGGCGAAGACATGCGCGAAGGGCTGACCGCGATCGTCTCGGTCAAGTTGCCGGACCCCAAATTCTCCAGCCAGACCAAGGACAAGCTGGTCAGTTCCGAAGTACGCCAACCGCTGGAAAGCCTGATGGCCGACAAGCTGGCCGAGTGGCTGGAGGAAAATCCGGCTCACTCCCGGGCCATCGTCCAGAAAATCATCGATGCCGCCGCGGCGCGCGAGGCGGCCCGCAAGGCGCGCGAGGCCAGCCGCAAGTCGGTGATGGGCGTCGCCTCCTTGCCCGGCAAGCTTCACGACTGCGCCGAAAAGGACCCGGCCCTATCCGAACTGTTCCTGGTCGAGGGTGATTCGGCCGGTGGCTCGGCCAAGCAGGGCCGTGACAGCAAATATCAGGCGATCCTCCCGCTGCGCGGCAAGATCCTCAACGTCGAGCGGGCGAGGTTCGACCGGATGCTGAGCTCGAAGGAGATCGGCACGATCATCCAGGCGCTCGGCACCGGCATCGGCCGCGAGGAGTTCAACCTCGAAAAGCTGCGCTATCACAAGATCGTGATCATGACCGACGCCGACGTCGACGGCGCCCATATCCGCACGTTGCTGCTGACCTTCTTCTACCGGCAGATGCCGGAGCTGATCGAGAAGGGGCATCTGATGATCGCCCAGCCGCCGCTTTACAAGGTCGCCCGCGGCCGGTCCGAGGTGTACCTCAAGGACGATGCGGCGCTCGACGATTATCTGGAGGATGCGGGCCTCGAAGGCCTGATCCTGGAGACGGCCGAGGGACAGCGGTCGGGCCGTGACCTCAAGACATTGGTCGATCATGCCCGGCGCATCCGCACGCTGATGCGCTACGCGCCCAAGCGCTACGACCCGGCAATGCTGGAAGCGCTGGCCATCAACGGCGCGCTCGATCCCTCGCTCGACCAGGCCAAGCGGACCCAGGCGGTCGCCTGGGTTGCAGAGTGGCTGGGACGCGGCGATCCCGAAGGCCAGTGGAGCGGGGAATTGGCAGCCGAGGGTGGCTATCTGTTGAAGCGGCTATGGCGCGGTGTGACCGACGCCTACATCATCGAGCCGTCGTTCATTGCCTCCGCCGAGGCGCGCAAGCTGCATCGGCTGGCCGAGGAACAGGCGACCACCTACGCCAGACCGGCGCTGCTCAAGACCCTGAAGAAGTCTGCCGGCAATCTCCCCTCCCCTTCAGGGGAGGGGCAGCTCAGCGACGCTGAGCGGGGTGGGGCTGAGGAAGCGGATGCTCCCCACCCCTCGATCCCCTCCCCTGAAGGGGAGGGGAAGAAGACCGTGCAGATCACCCGGCCGTCGGAACTGCTCGACGCGGTGCTCGCCGCCGGCCGTCGCGGCCTGTCGATCCAGCGATACAAGGGGCTGGGCGAAATGAACGCCGAGCAACTTTGGGAAACCACGCTCGACCCGTCCAACCGCTCGCTGCTGCGCGTCGAGGCCGACCAGGCCGATGTCGCCGACGAGATCTTCACCCGGCTGATGGGCGACGTGGTCGAGCCACGCCGCGAGTTCATCCAGGAGAATGCGCTCTCCGTCGCCAACCTGGACGTGTGAGGAACCGGTCAATGAGGCGGGGGTTTGCAGGGCAATGACGTCCGCCCCGACCATCACCGTCGCCAGTTACAATATGCGCAAGGCGATCGGGATCGATCGACGGCGGCGGCCCGACCGCGTCCTCCATGTCCTGCAGGAGATCGATGCGGACGTGGTCGCATTGCAGGAAGCGGACAAGCGCATTGGCGGCCGCGGCGCGGCGGTGCCGCACGAGCTGATTGACGACCATGGCCTGTACAAGCCGGTGCCCCTCCGCGTCCGGCACAAGCGCACGCTCGAGCGGCTGCCTGGCGGCGCCCGAGCCGAGCAGCTCTTGAAGATCAACACGCGCAACCTCGGCTGGCACGGCAATGCCCTGCTGGTGAAGAGGCATGTCGATATTATGGACGTCGCGGCGCTCGACCTGCCGATGCTGGAACCGCGCGGCGCGGTGATGGCCGAACTGCTGATCGGCGATCGACCGGTGCGGGTGATCGGGATGCATCTCGACCTCTCCGGCATTTGGCGGCGGCGGCAGATGCGCGCGATCCTCGATGCGGTCCATCGCCGGGCGCACAAGATGCCGACCATCCTGATGGGCGATACCAATGAATGGCGCGATGCCGGGGCCTGTCTCAAGGAACTGGACGGCGCATATCGCGTCGCCCCGACCGGCCCCAGCTTCCATTCGCGCCGGCCGATCGCCGCGCTCGACCGGATCATCGTCGATCACCGGCTGGCAATCGAAGCCGCGGGTGTGCACGCCAGCCCGGAAGCAAGGCGGGCCAGCGATCATTTGCCGATCTGGGCAAGGGTGGCGCTGTAACCCAGGTCGCTGTGCTCCGATGCCGTAAACGCACCATCCCCCGGATGGTGCTGGTTTCCGTCATCCAGCCACCATCTTCCGCTGGCGGCGGCGCTGGATCGAGGAGCCGATCGCCATCGCCTCGCGATATTTGACGACCGTCCGGCGGGCGACGTCCATCCCCTTGTCCTTGAGCAGTCCGGCAATGGCGTCGTCGCTCAATATTTCGGCTTCGCTGTCGATCAGCGCCTTGATCGCCGCCTTGACCGCCTCGGCGGCCGCGCCTTCGCCGCCCTCCGACGCAACGCCCGAACCGAAGAAATATTTGAGCTCGAACATGCCGCGGTCGCAGGCCAGATATTTGTTCGAGGTCACGCGGCTGACGGTCGATTCGTGCATTTCGATCGCCTCTGCGACCTTGGCCAGGGTCAGTGGCTTCAACGCCGAGACGCCCTGTTCGAAGAAACCCCGCTGCTGCGCGACGATTTCGCTGGCTACCTTGACGATCGTGCGCGCCCGCTGGTCGAGCGCCTTCACCAGCCAGTTCGCCTCGGCCAGACATTCGCTGAGCCATGCCTTCGACTTCTTGTCCTGCGGCCCGGCCTTGAGCTCGGCATGATAGCGGCGATTGACCAGCACCCTGGGCAACGCCGCATTGTTGAGCTCCACCGTCCAGCCGCCGTTCGACCGGCGCACGAACACGTCCGGCGTGATCGCCTCCGGTTCCCTGGTGACGAAGCGGCATCCGGGCTTGGGGTCATAGGCCCTTAGCTCACGAACCATGTCCGCCAGATCCTCTTCGTCGACCCCGCAGATGCGGCGCAGATCGGCCATCCTGCCCTTGGCCAAAAGATCGAGATTGGCGATCAGCCGGGCCATCGCCGGGTCGTAGCGGTCGGCCGCCCTCGCCTGCAGCGCGATGCATTCATCGAGGGTGCGCGCAGCAATCCCCGGCGGGTCGAGCGACTGGACCAGCGCCAGCGCCTTCTCCGCTTCGTCGAGGCTTGCCTCGCATTCTTCCGCGATCACCCGCAGCGGCGTTTCGAGATAGCCGGTCTCTTCCAGCTCGTGGACGATGGCTTCGGCGAGCCGGCCGATGGTTCCGCCGGTGCCGTGAAGTTGGCCGAGCAGATGCTCCGCAAGTCCGGTCTCGCCGCCTTCGAGCCGGTCGAAATCGAACGCATCATCCGGCCCCGGCCCGCCACCGACATCGGCGAGGCTGTCGGTTTCCAGCGCTGCCTCTCGCCAGTCCATGTCGACCGGCGAATCTTCGGTGCCCAGCTTGCTGCCGATAAGCTCGTCCGAACCGGTCGGATCGGCCGCTTCCTCGCCATATTCCCGATCCTCGCGGACGATGACCGCTTCGCCCGACGCGCCTTCGCCGGGCCGCGCCTCCAACAGCGGATTCTTGGCCAGCTCCTCGGCGATGACGGCTTCGATCTCGAGGTTGCTGAGCGCGAGCAGCTTGATGGCCTGCTGCAACTGCTGGGTCATCACCAGCTGCTGCGAAACGCGAAGGTCGATACGCGGGCCGAGCCCCATGGCCGTCACACCCGCCCGCTAAAGCGCGAAACTTTCGCCAAGATAGAGCCTTCGTACATTTTCGTCCGCAACCAGCGCCTGAGGCGTCCCTTCGAACAATACCTGACCATCGTAGATGATGCAGGCCCGGTCGACGATGTCGAGAGTCTCGCGAACATTATGGTCGGTAATGAGCACGCCGATGTCGCGCTCCTTCAGTTCCTTCACCAGGTCGCGGATGTCGGCAATGGAAATGGGATCGATGCCGGCGAAGGGTTCGTCCAGCAGCATGATCGACGGTTCGGCGGCCAGTGAGCGCGCGATTTCGCAGCGCCGCCGCTCGCCGCCCGACAGCGCCATCGCCGGCGCATCGCGCAAATGGGTCAGGCCGAATTCCCCGAGCAGCTTTTCGAGGCGCGCGGCGCGGGCTTCGGCATCCGGCTCATCGACTTCCAGGACGGACAAAATATTCTGTTCGACCGTCAGCCCCCGGAAGATCGAGGTTTCCTGCGGCAGATAGCCCAGCCCCAGAATGGCGCGGCGATACATCGGCAGGTGGGTGATGTCCTGCCCGTCCAGGAAGATCCTTCCGGCATCGGGTTTCA
>DASTOV010000092.1:0-5467 GCA_035720125.1 Sphingomicrobium sp.
ACGGTGCGGATCACGTCGAAGCCCTGCCGGGCGCAGCTGGGGCAGGACACCACCCGCACGCCGCGATTGCGGATGCCTAGCGCCTTCAAAATCTCATAGCCGACCCGGACTTCCTCCTCCGGTTCCGCCGACAGTGACACACGGATCGTGTCGCCGATGCCCGCCCAGAGCAGCGAGCCGATGCCGATCGCCGACTTGACCGTTCCGCCGACGAACCCGCCGGCTTCGGTGATCCCGAGGTGCAGCGGGCAATCCACCTGATCGGCCAGCTGCTGATATGCGGCAACCGCGAGGAACAGGTCCGACGCCTTCACCGCCACCTTATATTCGCGGAAATCATGCTCCTCGAGCAGCCGGATATGGTCAAGCGCGCTTTCCACCAGTGCCTCCGGGCAGGGCTCGCCATATTTTTCGAGCAGGTCCTTCTCTAGGCTGCCGGCATTGACGCCAATCCGGATCGCGCAGCCGTTCGCCTTGGCCGCGTTCACGACTTCGCGAACCCGGTCGGCCGACCCGATGTTCCCGGGATTGATGCGCAGGCATGCCGCACCGGCATCCGCCGCTTCCAGCGCGCGCTTGTAGTGGAAGTGGATGTCGGCAACGATCGGCACATTCGCCGCGCGCACAATCTCCCTCAGCGCCGCGGTCGATTCCACGTCAGGACACGAAACGCGGATGATATCGGCGCCCGCCTCCTCGCACCGCCGGACCTGGTCGATGGTGGCCCGTGCATCGGACGTTGGGGTATTGGTCATCGTCTGCACGGTGACCGGCGCGCCACCGCCGACGGCAACGTTGCCGACCATGATCTGGCGCGATTGGCGGCGGTCGATCGTGCGCCACGGGCGAATATCGGACATGGCGGCCATATAGGCGCGTGGGGCGCGCCGGCCAAGGCGATGCGGATTCGCCGTAACTCGCTTGTCATGATAAATGGCAGATTAACGGGACTCGGGAGCGGGGAGGCCTATGGCCTATCTTGCCCAATTGCCACGATCAGCTCGCGGGGCCTTGCTCCGCCGACGTCGCCCGTCAAAATCGCATCGCTACATGGCGTTCCTCAGTTACAGTCATCAAGACGCGGCCCTGGCCGACTGGCTGCACGAGGAACTGGAGGCTTTCAAAGTTCCCTCGCGGCTGGTCGGCAAACTGACTGATCAGGGAGTCGTGCCGAAGAAGCTGAGCCCCATCTTTCGCGACCGGCAGGAGTTGGCGGCATCCCACGACTTGGGCGAGGAAATCGAGGAAGCGATCGAAAACTCCCGATTCCTGATCGTGCTCTGCTCACCGGCGGCAGCAAATTCGCGATGGATCGGAGAGGAGATTGCCTGCTTCAAGCGACTTCATGGCGAGGACCGCATCCTTGCCGCGATCCTTGATGGCGAGCCCTTTGCCAGCGACCTTTCCGGACGCGAGAAGGAGGAATGCTTTCCGGCCGAGCTGCGATTTCATTTTGACGGTCGGGGCCGACCGACCAGGGAACGCGCCGAGCCGATCGCCGCCGATCTTCGCGAGCAGGGCGACGGTCGCAAGATGGGTTTCCTCAAGATCGCCGCGGGCATGCTCGGCGTCGGGCTCGACGATCTTGCGCAACGCGAGGCGCAGCGGCGGCAACGACGCCTCTATGCAATCACCGCTGCCTCCGTTGCGGGTATGCTGTTCACCAGCGGGCTTGCCTATACTGCCATCGACGCGCGCGACGCGGCGCGGGACCAGCGGCGGGAGGCCGAAGGCCTGATCGCGTTCATGTTGGGCGATTTGCGCAAGAAGCTCGAGCCGGTCGGCCGGCTCGACGTTCTCGATTCCGTCGGGACGCGAGCGCTTGCCTATTACGAGAAGCAGGACAAGTCGGACCTGCCTGATGAGTCCCTTGCCCAGCGGTCGCGCGCCCTCACCCTGATGGGCGAGATGGCGCAGGCGCGGGGCGATCTGGAAGGAGCCCTGCGGCGGTACCGCGAAGCAATGGCGACAACCGCCGAAGCGGTCGAGCGGGCTCCTGACAATCCGCAGCATCTTTACGATCATGCGCAAAATGTCTTCTGGGTCGGGTCGATCGATTATCAGCGAGGCAACCTCGACCGGGCCACGGCGGCGTTCCAGCAGTATCGCCGGCTTGCCGACCGAATGATCGCGCTGGCGCCAGGTGAAGACAGATACCGACTTGAGCGGATCTATGCGGAGTCGAACCTTGGTACCGTGCTGATGGACCAGCGCAAGTACCGTGAAGCTGCTGAAGCCTATCAGCGCCTGCTCGAGCCGAGCGAGGCGCTGTTGGCCAAGGAGCCCGCCAACCAGGCTTATCAGCTGAGGCTGCTAAATGCTTTGGGCTGGCTCGCCGAAGCCAGGGAGTTCTCCGGCCAGATCGATGAGGCCATTGCGCACCGCCAGCGGCAGCTCGCGCTGCTCGGACGATTATGGGACGCCCAGAAACCGCACATGGTCCTCAAGCAGGACGAGATGACGGCCCGACGCGCTCTGGCTAGGCTACTTGCTTATCGCGGTCAGATGGAGCCGGCGATCGCTCAGGCGCGGCAAGCCTCGCTGGTCGCCGACTGGCTGACGCGGACTGAGCCAAGGAATGCCGATTGGATCCAGCGCGGCGCGCAAGCGAACTTCGATCGGTCCGGCCTGGAGCTGGCGGCCGGCAATCTTGAGCAAGCGCGGCTGGCCGCAAAATCGGCTTGCGATTCTTCCGCCCGGCTGAGCGCCATGGACCGCAGCGTATCCGTCTGGCGAACGAACCTTCAGCTGAGATGCGCAAAATCCAATGCGATGATCGCCATCCGGACCGGCCAGGCTTCCGAAGCGGCTGGACTGGCGCGTCAGGCGCTCGTCCTGGCCCGGACCGAGCAGGATGAAACCGAGCGCGGATTGGAAATGGCCAGGGCCGAGCTGCTGCTGGGGGATGCGCTGGGCGCTTCGGGACAGCGCGATGCCGCCAAGAGTGCATATGAGCGGGCGATTGCTGCCTGGCCCAACGGCATCGAGGAGCATCCGCGTGAGCTTGCGGAACGCGCCTATCTATTGCGCCGCCTGGGCAGGTCGGAAGAGGCCCGAACCATCGTCCAGCAATTGACCACCATGGGGTACCGGCATCCCGACTATCGCCGCGTCATCAAGCAGGGAGTGTAAGCATGACAACAAGAGTATTGGTCGACGTCTTTGCGCGATCTGAAACGAAGCCAGGACAATATCGGATCGACTGGCGCTTCGATGGCGGCCCCAGCCAGGGCAACACGCCGATCGTCCTGCCGAAGAAGAGCGGTGACCACGACCTGGTCTACACTCTGCATAACGAAGCCGGAGAGGCCCTGCGCTTCAAGGAATTCCCCAGCGACGCAATGTGGGTCCACCCGGGCAGCGGGTGCCCCTCAGGGAAGGGCAATGGCCAGGGTCACATCAGCTTCGGCAACGTCAGCCAGCCCGACCGGCTCACCTTGACCGTCAACGACGACAATAAGGGTGCCGCCTGCACGCTGAATTACATGCTGCGCTTTGATCCGGACGGCTATTATTTCGATCCCGAGATCCGAAACGGGGGCGGTGGCGGCACATTTAGCGCAGTGAAGGTTGCAACGACCGTGGCCGGGGCTGTCGCCGGCGCATTCGTGGCCGGCGGCCTGGATGCAACCGCCATGAATAGCATGACCCTGATCGGCGCGCTGGCCGGTGCAGTTATCGGCTACTTCCTGGGCTCGGTCCTCGAAAAGGGCCTTGGGCAGGCAAGTTGAGGCGGGAAGTCGATCGACGAAGGAGGAAATGCAAGAGGAGTAGGCACCTATGACACAGGAAACGCAAACCAGCACGGAAGCCCCGACAGTGGTGCGCATCGTTCAGGTCGATGTTTACGCCTATCGAGAAGGCGATGACATCCTCTTTTCCCACGCATGGAGGCGGCAGGGAGATCCTAACCGAAGGAAGGGCAAGATCGTCATCCCTCACGGAGAAGGCGACGTGCCCATTCATTTTCATCTGCATGATCGAAGCCAGCTCAACCTCAGTTTTCTTGCCAATCCGGCAGATGCCATGTGGGTGGACTTGAATGATTGCCCGACAGGCGCTGGCAACGGAAATCAGATAAACTTCGTCCACAGCTCGCCAAATCTGCTGCGGGTCGAAGATGACAATAGCGACCCGCCGTGCACGCTGCACTTTGCGCTACGATTTGCCGGGGACCCGACCCCTTCAGGCGGGCCGCCCTACGAATATGACCCTGAAATCAGGAATGGCGGCGGCGGCTGATTTGGGCAGCCGCCCGCCCATGAACATCATCGATCCTCCTTGGGTGGGCGGCCTCGCTTGATCGGCTCGGGCGTCTCCAGCCTTACGCCGCGAGCCCTCAAGGCTTCGCGCAGCAAATATTCGACCTGGGCGTTGACGGACCTCAGGTCGGCGGCGGCGCTGCGTTCCACCGCCGCCCATAGGGCAGGGTCGACCCTGAGCGGGTAGGCCTTGCGCTCGCCGACCACGCCTCGTCCTTACTGATAGAGGGTGCCGGTGTTGACCACGGGCTGTGTGTCCCGCTCCCCGCACAGCACGACCATCAGGTTGGACACCATCGCCGCCCGGCGCTCGTCGTCGAGGTGAACGACGTTCTTCTCGCTCAAGGCATCAAGCGCCATTTCGACCATGCCGACGGCGCCTGCAACCAGCGTTTGCCGCGCCGCGACGACGGCCTGGGCCTGCTGGCGGCGGAGCATCGCCTGTGCGATCTCGGTCGCATAGGCAAGATGGGTGAAGCCGCACTCGTCGATCGTGATTCCGGCGACGGCCAGGCGGGCGATCAGTTCCTTGCGCAGTTCGGCGCCGACTTCGTCGTGATGCCCGCGAAGCGTCACTTCGAGATGTTCGAAATCGTCATAGGGATAGCGCGACCCAATGGTGCGGATCGCCGCCTCGACCTGGACTCGTACGAACTCCTTGTAGTCGTCGACGTCGAACAGCGCCTGGGCAGTATCGACCACGCGCCAGACGATCTGCGCCGCCATTTCGATCGGGTTGCCGCGCAGGTCGTTGACCTTGATCTTCTCGCTGATGAAATTGTTGGCGCGCACCGACAGCTTCTTGCGCATCAGCCAGGGCAGCACCCAGCGCAGGCCGGTGGCGCGATCGCTGCCCTTGTAATCGCCGAACAGCGTGATTGCGGCCGCCTGGTTGGGCTGCAGCATGTAAAAGCCGCTGGCGACGAAAATCAGCACAAGCGGTCCGACAATCACCGACGCAATCGCCAGCATGCCCCGCTGGTCGCTGGCTAGTTCGACGATGCCCCAGACCTGCACGACGATCGACAGCAGCAACACCGCAAGCATCATATAGCCGCTCATGGTCGCGGCCGGCCGCTCCCGGCTCGAATTCAAGGCAATGACGGTCGATTCTGTCATCACAACCTCCCTTTAATTGATATCATATTTATATCATCAACGCAGAACGTCAACTGGAAACCTTTGCTGTGTCCCGCTAGGGGCGG